>RFHO01000475.1 GCA_003696385.1 Planctomycetota bacterium
CGGATTCCGGCAGACGAGCCCTGTGGCAGGCAGGGGATTGCGCTTCCAAAGGCTCCATCAGGTGCGCAGCGGAACCACTTTGCAGCCGATGGCCCCCAACCGGTCACTCAACGCTTCGAGCATGGCGGCGTCGCGATAGATGCCGACGATGGCTCCACCGGATCCGGCGAATTTGGCACAGGCGCCGACGTCTCGTGCCGTTTCGACCATCTGTACGTGTTCGGGCGGAAGCCGGCAGATCGAAGCCCGCAAATCGAAATTGCGGTCGATCAGTCGCTCCAGTTGCGTCACATCGCCCTCCAGCAGGGCCCGCCGGCCGCTGCGTGCAAGCTCCGCCAGTTCATGCATCGCCTGCACGACCGCGGATTCGCCGGCTTCGAACCGCGCCCGCAGGTTGTTGTGGAACACCTCGGTCGGCTCGCTCGCATCCGTGCGATACGCGAGATACAGCGGTGGCAACAGCGACGAATCCAGCGGCTCGTAAGTCCCACAGATCAGTCCCGAAATGCGTTCCACGCAGGGAGGCGTGAAGTCCATGTAAACCACGCCTTCGTAGACCTGTACGACGCGATCCTGCAAACCGGCCGTGATTCCCAGCTCGTCCGTCTCCACCGACAACGCCAACGACGGCAACACCCGACGCGGAATCTGCACCGCGTAAAACTGCATCAGAGCGCGGAGCGTCGCCACGACGATGGCACTCGAACCAGCCAGGCCGACCTGACGCGGAATCGTCGATTCATAGCGAACACTGAAGTTCCGTCGGTGCAGTGCGATTCCCTCCTGCCGACAGAACTCCACGAAGCGTTTGATGGTCGCTTTCACGAGGCGGATGCCGCCGTAGTAACCGTGCAGACGAACGTCCTCGACCAGTTCCTCGACGGACGCAAAACGGCTGTGGTCTTCCGGAGCGGGCAGGATCTCCACCTCTTCCCATTCGTACAGTGTCACGGCCGCTCGGAAGTTGCGTGCGATGACCGAAATCGTCCGGCCGTGATACCCGTCGGATGGATTCCCCAACAGGCCCGCGCGGGCGAAAGCGTGGCTCCGCACGATCTGCATCGCTCTCTCCGTGCACGATTCGCTGCTCGCCGTTCGATGCAGCATTACCGCCGACCGGCCACGGCTGCGGCACCGGCCCGCCGCGCTGTCCTTCGTTCCAGCGGTGGCTGCGTCGTCACGGGGATGACGCGGCCGGCCCATTGCCAAACCCACGGCGACCCGCAGCGGTACTCATCAGTGGTCGGTCAGCTCGCTTCCGGCGACGAGGAATCTTCCAACTGCTCCAACAGCTCTCGAACGGTTGAGCGGAGTCGCGCCCCCTCGCGCTCGTCCGTCAACGCGAACTCGATGAATGCCGAAAAATAGCTGCTGAAGTTCCCGATGTCATAGCGGCGCTCGCCGGCGCCCAGATTCACGCCCAGCACGGTGTGACCGGCACGGATCAGGTCGCGAACGGCATCGGTGAGCTGAATCTCTCCGCCTTTGCCCGGCACCGTGCGCCGCAAAGCATCGAATACGACGGGGCGAAACACGTACCGCGCCGCCACCGCCAGTGTGCTCGGAGCCTCCTCCGGTTCGGGCTTCTCGACGACATCGTCGAGCCGGAACACGTCAGCCTGGCAGTCTCCCTTCGGCCTGGCGATGCCGTAGTGATGCACGTGTTCAGGATCGACATGCTCGAAGGCGATCACTGCAGATGCGTCGCTTTCTTCGAACACTTCGATCATCCGCTGCACGATCCGCGACTGCGCGTGCCGGCCGATGATCGAGTCTCCCAGAGCGACGACGAACGGCTGACGGCCCACGAACGGTTCCGCACACAGCACGGCGTGCCCCAGTCCGAGTTGGCGACGCTGCCGGACGTAGGCGTACTGCATGTTCTGACGTTCGAACAGCAGGTCCGGCAGCAACTCTTCCCGTCCGCTGCGACGCAAAAAGTCGATCAATACGTCGTCGATGTCGAAGTGATTCTCGATCGAATGTTTCCCGGGGCCCGTCACGAAGAGCGATCGGCGGATTCCGTTGGCGGCCAACTCCTCCACGACATACTGCACGACCGGCTTGCGCCCGACGGGCAGCATTTCCTTGGGTTGGCTCTTGGTGGCCGGCAACAGACGCGTTCCCAATCCGGCGACGGGAATCACGGCCAAATCCACGCTCATGTTTTCGGCTCCACTCCGCAACGGTGTCAACGAGTCGGGAACGGCTGCACCACCGCGGGACACGGTCACCGCAGGGAACTGCGGTGGCCTTCAGCGCTTTCCCAGCAACTCGTCTCGCAACGACGGGTCGATTGCTTGCCCCGATAGCCAGATTCCGAACAACGCCCGCTTGAACTCCAGAGAGTCGACCGTAACCAGCGATTTGCCGTTTTTCTCCACGACCGTCCCTCGCTTTGGATGGTACCGGATCGTCAACACATCGCCGCGGTTCAGCGAGGTGCTCTCGATCGCCCGCAGGAACCGGCCGATGCGGTGCCGAAGCTGCGGTCGTGGGCGCGGAGCGGTCCGCGCGAAGGCCTCCTCGGCGAAACTCCGGAACCGTTTCGCGGTGATCAGCGACGAAACGATCCGGATTCGCAAGCCCATCGGTCTGTCGGCGTTCGAAACGGTCTCGCCGTCCGTGGCTTTCTTTTCGCAATACAGGGCGATTCGATACATCGGCAGCAACGCCACACGACGCGTGCCCATGCCGATCCGCCGGAGTTCGCAACCGTCGCCCACCCAGACGTCCGGAAAAACGGTTTCGTCGACGGGCGCAGCCTCGGCCGGCCACGTGGGTGCGGTCAAGGCGACACACGCCACCAGCGGCAGCACGGTCGATCCGAGTGTGTGCCTCGGTCTGCAGTGCATCGTCGATTCCTTCGCATTCGCGAGTCGTATCGCGCACCACGATGCGCTTCATTGCAAAGGGTTGCCTCGCGCATGATTCCCGCGGATCGTCACGATCCGTCCGGCATGCAGGCACGGATCGCCGGACCGACCGTCGGAGTGCGGTTCGACCGGCTTCGGATCACCCGGCGGACGCCTTCATCCGTTTTTAACACTCCGTTCACGCTCGGTGCCCTTGGCAGGCTTATCGTAGCGGCACCGACGGACGAGCGGCCGAACGGCGTCCGGCGAGCTCACGGTTGGCCGTCCCACGGAAGCTGCGACGGCAACAGTAATGGCGACGGAACGCAAAATCAGGTCGATTTGCAAGGAGCGGACGAATGCGTTGGGGACGGCTGACAATCACCCTGGTTGTCGCGATGTTTTCGGCGTTTGCCGGGAGTATCGCCAGAGGACAACTGACTGTCGACCCGGATCTGCCGGACTACAAGCCCGTGGAGGGCGTCTCGGGGAATCTGAAGAGCGTCGGCTCGGACACAATGAACAACCTCATGACGCTGTGGGCAGAAGGTTTCCGCCGCCACTACCCGAATGTGAAGATCGAAATCGAAGGCAAGGGGTCTTCCACGGCTCCGCCTGCACTGATTGCCGGGGCGGCCCATTTCGGCCCGATGAGTCGTCCCATGAAGGCCGCCGAAGTAGACGCCTTCGAAAAGCGTTTCGGCCACAAGCCCACAGGGCTGATCACCAGCATCGACATGCTGGCGGTTTACGTGAACAAGGACAATCCCATCAAGTGCCTGACCCTGCCGCAGGTTGACGCGATCTTCTCGAAGACGCGCAAGGGCGGCTATCCGAGAGACATCCGGACCTGGGGCCAACTGGGCCTGACCGGCGTCTGGGCCAACAAGCCCATCAGCCTGTACGGCCGCAATTCGGCTTCCGGCACCTATGGCTACTTCAAGGAACACGCGCTGTTTGGCGGTGACTACAAGGACGAAGTCAAAGAACAACCGGGCAGCTCGTCCGTCATTCAGGGCGTGGCCAGCGACAGGTACGCAATCGGATACTCCGGCATCGGCTACAAGACGGCCGACGTGCGCGCCGTCCCGCTGGCGGCCGACGAAGGCGAAGACTGCATCGAGCCGAGCCCCGAAAACGCCTACACCGGCGAATACCCGCTCGCCCGGTTTCTGTACCTGTACGTCAACTACAAACCGGGGACCCGGCTGGATCCGTTGCGCCGGGAATTCATTCGCTATGTGTTCAGCAAGCAGGGCCAGCAGGACGTGATCAAGGACGGCTACTTCCCGATTCCAGCGTCGATCGCCCGCAAACAGTTGCAAGCCGTCGGGATCACCCCGGACTTCTGACCGCTTGAAGCAGTACCACGTCGGTCAACGTTCGCGTACGACGCCGGCCGGAGCCTGGCGCGCTCGCCGTCGTGCGTCGTTGCCGCTTTCCAAAAACGGACGGGCCGCCGGGTCGCGGTCGAGGCGCCACTGGCTGTCATCCGCCAAGGCGGCCCGCTATTTTCCGGCACCTCGCGACAGACCGTGATGCCGAACGACCGGACACACCGACGCCGGGAGGAACGGACAACGACGTGCGGTCGCTCGAGATTGCAAGGGGCTGCGACGTGAACGCGGAAACGTCTCCGAACAGCCGTCGTCTGCGACGTGTGACGCAACCCAGCGTCTACGTCGTGGACCGTCTGGCGCGCGGGCTGATCGCCTGTGGGGGCCTCCTGACGGTCGTTTCCGTATTCGGCGTACTGATCTATCTGTGCGTCGAAGTCATGCCACTGTTCCGGCCCGAACGGATCGAGCGGGTCGCAAGCTGGTCTGCCGCTACCGACGCCGCAACAACCGATTCCACCGACGCTCCAGCGCCACTGGACGCTCGGCGCGCTGGCATCACCAAGGTCACTGCACGCGGCGTCGCGGAACCGGAAGCAACCGGCGTCGAAAGCGGGATGTCCCCGTCCGACTCCGCTCCACTGGTCGGATTGGACGACTACGCCCGGATGTACTGGGTGTTCCAGCCGCGTCGGCGACAGGTTCTTCTGTGCCGGGTCGGCGGCGAGCTGCTGGCGCGCCATGCCGTCGGTGTCGAGAAAACGGTCACCGCGTCGACGGTGAATCCGTGGACGGGCGATTTTGCGATCGGATACGCAGACGGCACCGTCCAGACCGGCAAGCTGTCGTTCAAGACGGAGTTTCTCGACGATTCTGCGGTGACGGCGGCCGAGCGGGCTCTGCAGCCCGGTGAATCCCGCCCGTACCGGAAAGGCCTCCTCGAACGGACGGCCGAGCATCAACTCCGGCATCACACACTGGTCGTGCAACAGAAGAAGCCGATCGTCGTCGCCCGCGACCGGCGGATCCTGCTGGTCGATCAGGCGCACTCCACACGCGGCACGGTGCTCGTCGCCGTGAGCGACGACGGAATGCTGCGTTACGCCCGCGTCACGGAACGCAAGAACCTGCTGACCGGCGAAACCGTGACGCGGTTGAAGCAGGGACAGTGTCCGGCTCAGTTCGATGCGGAAGATTCGCCGGCGTTTCTTCGGGTCGCCGGACTCGGCGATAATGTGTTCCTCGTTTTCCGGGACGGGCGGCTGCTGCGATTCGACACGCGCAATCCGTCCTCTCCGGTACTGGTGGAACGGCGTTCTGTGCTCGACACGCCGCATGCACGGGTCCGTTGCGTGACCTTTCTGATCGGAAAAACGTCGCTGGTAGTGGGCGACAGCGAGGGCAACATCGGTGTCTGGTTCCGCATCAAGCCGGACGATGCGAGCACACCGGATGGTGTCGTGCTGGTCCGCGGTCACCTGCTGCACGGCAACGGCAACGCGGTCACCGCTCTGGCGCCGTCGTTGCGTTCGCGGATCATGGCGGCGGGATACGCCGACGGAACGGTTCGTCTGTTCCACGTCACCAGCGAACAGCAACTGGCCGAAGGACGGTTCACCGCGGTTCGAACGGCGGAGCCGGCGGCTGGCGGTCCGGATGCCGGCGCTGCGGTACGTGCCGTCGTCCTGGCTCCGAAAGACGATCACGTCCTGGCCCTTGCCCGCGATCGCGGCATGCTGTGGCGGGTACACGCGCCGCACCCTGAGATCACGTGGCGTTCGGTATTCGGAAAGGTGTGGTATGAGGGATACCCAGAACCGGAGCACGTCTGGCAGTCGTCCAGCGGGTCGGACGCTTTCGAGCCGAAATACGGTCTGGTGCCGCTGATCTTCGGCACGATCAAGGCGACGTTCTATTCGATGCTCTTCGGCGCTCCTTTGGCGCTGCTGGCGGCGGTGTACACCAGCGAATTCCTGCATCCACGCTGGAAGAAACGGGTCAAACCGACCATCGAAATGATGGCCAGCCTGCCCAGCGTCGTGTTGGGATTCCTGGCCGCGCTGTTTTTCGCGCCGATCGTGGAACGGATCGTTCCCGAAACACTCACGGCGCTCGCTACGGTGCCGTTCGCGGTGCTGTGGGGCGCGTATCTGTGGCAACTGCTGCCCATTGCCCGGCATGGCCACTGGCATTGGCTTCGGATTCCGCTGGTCGCAATCAGCGTGGGCGTTGGGCTGCAACTGGCCGCATGGCTGGGGCCGGTGGTCGAGCGGACATTGTTTGCGGGCGACGTGATGCTGTGGCTCGACGGGCAGATCGGGACCGGGACCGCCGGGTGGATGTTCCTGTCGCTGCCGCTGTCGGCCCTGATGGCCGTTTTGATCGGCAGCCGGTGGGTCGCCCCGGCCGTTCGTCGTCGACTCCGCAATCGACCGACTCGGACTTACGCCGTCTGCGTGATGGGCCAGTTCCTGTTGGGGTCCGCTGCCGTCATCGCGGTGGCGTGGTTGCTGGGCGCCGTTTTGAACCAGATTGCCTGGGATCCGCGCGGCACGTTCGTTGGCACGTACGTACAGCGTAATGCGTTCGTCGTGGGCATCGTGATGGGTTTCGCGGTGATACCGATCATTTACACGGTGTCCGACGACGCGTTGTCCGCGGTTCCGGAATCATTGCGAGCCGCGTCACTGGGGGCGGGCGCCACACCGTGGCAAACGGCCTTGCGCGTCGTCGTTCCCACGGCGATGAGCGGCCTGTTTTCGGCCTTGATGATCGGTTTGGGACGCGCCGTCGGTGAGACGATGATCGTGCTGATGGCCGCCGGCAACACACCGATCATCGACTGGAACATCTTCAGCGGATTCCGCACACTCTCGGCGAACATCGCAGTGGAAATGCCCGAAGCGGTCAAAGGCAGCACACACTTCCGGATGCTCTTTCTGGCGGCGCTGACGTTGTTTCTGATGACGTTCGTGCTGAACACGATTGCCGAAACGATCCGCCTGCGATTTCGAAAGAAGGCGTTCGAATTATGAGCGTCCCGGTTGCACCACCCGCCGAGACGCCGGCCACATCGCGGCAGCCGGCCTACCGCCGCGTTTTTGGCGGGAGCTATTCCCTGGCGGCACAGGGCGAACCGGCTTTGTGGGTCTGCGCCGCCGGGTTGGTGGTGTGCCTGACGATGATCGTCGGGCTGCTGGCCCTGGTGCTGTTGCAGGGCAGTTTCACCTTCTGGCCGCTTCCGTTGACCGAACTGGAAACGCGCGACGGGAAGCGTCATCTGGGTGAATTCACGCGGGAAGAGACCTTCACGATGGGCTTCGCCGCATTGGCGACGCTCGAGGAAACGGAGCGGGAGGCGGCCGAACGTCTGCTCTGTCCGGCATTGCGGCGGTACCTGCAGCGTCTCGTCGAAAACGACCGCCTGGAGCCGGCGATGCAGGAAGCGGCCAAGCAGGCGGCCGGTCTGCTGGAACGTGCTCTGCTCGAGATCCCCGCCGTGGCGTCGGCCACGCCTGCAGAACAGCGGCGGATGCGAGCGGAACTCCAATCACTTTGGCGTGAGCGGCGGTCCGAGTATCGCCGTCGGCTGCTCGATCGGTTGCGTGAATCGCTGGAACGGTCGGACGACGCGTTGCTCGAGCTGCTCCGCGGCATCGAAGCGAAGTATCAGTCGTGGCTCGGTCAATCGGATCCTTCCCAGGTGATGGCGTCTCTGCGCGATGACGACGCGACGGCGTTCGCGGTGTGGTCACGACCGGTTCTGCAGCTTTTGGCCGTGGACGTGCGGATCCCCGTGCGGCGTCGGTTGTTGCGGATCGGCAACTACGAGCTGACCAATGAGCACTTTCGCTGGATCGCCGACTATCAGATTGTCCCCGGAAGCGAACACCACCCGCAATGGGCCGCGATCTTCGAGCGTATCGCCTGGGGACGGTTCTACGGAATCCCCAAGGAACTATGGGTCGGCGACGAACGAGTTGCGGTGGGGCCTCAGCAGACGTGGCTCGCCTTCGAACGACACCATCCGGCAGTGCGGAAGCGGTGGCGGGAAATCCGCCACATCGAGAAACACGTCATCGGTGAAATCAACCGAAAGATGGAAGCCGCGCGGTTGAGTCTGCGACGGCTTGAATTGGATCTGCAACGCCGGCTGGGGCGCACCGACGTCCGCGAAACACCGCAGTTTCGGCACGCGCAGGCGGAGTTCGACGAAACGGAAAAGCGGCTCAATGAGGCCTTCCGCCAGGCCCAACAGAACATCGAACGGCTACGCGCCGAGAACGCCGGCTTCCGACTGGTCGTCACGACAGCCGAGGGCGATGACCATTCGCTGCAGTTGGCGGATATCGTCCGCGCGTACACCGCCAACCGCCTGACGCGGCGCGAAAAGTTCTCCGTTTATCTGTCCCGCTGGTGGGAATTCCTGTCGGAGGAACCGCGGGAAGCGAATTCCGAAGGCGGTGTGTTCCCCGCAATCTGGGGCACTGTGGCAATGACGCTGCTGATGTCGGTGGTGGTCGTACCGTTCGGCGTGCTGGCCGCATTGTACCTGCGTGAGTACGCACGCAGCGGCCCGGCCATCAGCATCTTGCGGATCGCCATCAACAATCTGGCCGGAGTGCCCAGCATCGTCTTCGGAGTGTTTGGGCTGGGGTTTTTCTGCTACACGGTTGGCGGAGGTGTCGACGCGCTGTTCTTTCCGGAACGGCTGCCCGCACCGACGTTCGGAACGGGCGGTCTGCTTTGGGCCTCGCTGACGCTGGCGCTGCTCACTTTGCCGGTGGTGATCGTCGCAACCGAAGAAGCGCTGGCCGCGGTGCCGCGCTCGATGCGGGAAGGCTCGCTGGCATGCGGCGCCACCCAATGGCAGACGATTCGAAACATCGTTCTTCCGCGGGCCATGCCGGGAATCATGACGGGCATGATTCTGGCCATGGCGCGCGGAGCGGGCGAAGTGGCGCCGCTGATGCTCGTCGGCGCGGTCAAACTCGCGCCCGAATTGCCGATCGACGGCGTGTTTCCGTACGTCCACCTGGAACGCAGCTTCATGCACCTGGGATTCCACATTTACGACCTGGGGTTTCAGAGCCCCAACAGCGAAGCGGCAAAACCCATGGTGTTCACCACCACCCTGCTGTTGATCGTACTGATCGGCGTAATGAACTTTTTCGCCATGTGGCTGCGTTCGCGGCTCACCCGTCGGTTCGCGCACGGCCAGTTCTGAAAACCGCTGTTTTTTCCGGCGGATGGCCTGCGCCGCCCTGCGGCACTACGGCGGCACGTGTCTTCGAACGCGTGTGCTGCGTTGGCGGGCATGGAGTTGCAATGGCACGAAGGACTGCGACAATCGCCGCTCGGACCGTTCCTGCAACGGAGCAACCGACTTGCGAGGTGCCTCCGATGACACAGCAACCGCCTGCTGCAGTTCCCCAATCCCCCGCATCGACAGACGGCGACGTCCCGCAGCAGCCTGCCTTTTCGCAGCCGCGTCCTGCGGCCGCCAAACCACCCCTTCCGGACGAAACGCGCCCGCCCGCAACCAGCCGTCTGCACCGGATCGCGCTGGGAGAACCGATCCAGGCGGAAATCCACGACGCCGTTTTGCGCGAGGACGCCGTCCTGGAATTCGATCACTTCAGCCTCTGGTATGGCAGCAAACAGGCGCTGTTCGATGTTTCGTTTCCCGTGGCGCGGGGCAAGGTCACGGCGCTGATCGGCCCTTCGGGCTGCGGCAAGTCGACTTTGTTGCGAAGCATCAACCGCATGAACGATCTGATCGATTCGGTCCGTTACGAAGGTGATATCCGGCTGAACGGCGAAAGCATTCTGGGACGCCAGGTCGACGTGATCGAGCTGCGCAAGCGGATGGGCATGGTGTTCCAGAAGCCCAATCCGTTTCCGATGAGCATTTTCGAAAACGTCGTGTATCCGCTGCGGATCGACGGTATTCGCAACCGACGACTACTGAAAGAGGTCTGCGAACAGAGTCTCCGCGGAGCCGCGCTGTGGGACGAAGTGAAGGACCGCCTGCACGAAAGCGGTCTGGGGCTGTCCGGAGGTCAGCAGCAACGGCTGTGCATCGCCCGTGCCATCGCCGGTGCGCCGGAGGTATTGCTGCTGGATGAACCCTGTTCGGCCCTGGATCCCATCGCCACCGCGAAAATCGAGGACCTGATCAACGAACTGCGGGGTGAATACTCGATCGTCATCGTCACGCACAACATGCAGCAGGCGTCACGGGTGAGCGACTACACCGCGCTGATGTATCTGGGCCGGCTGCTGGAATACGGTCCGACGTCGGACATCTTCACACGTCCGCACCTTCCGGAAACCAACGACTACATCACCGGTCGGTTCGGCTGATCTTCACCGCGGAGCCGGTGGAACGTCGGCGCCGGTTTCACCGCGGTATCCGGCAATGCGGCGAACCCGTTTCATCGCCGGACGCCGACGTGCCGGCGGACCGGGGCGCCCGGCCGGCGGCTACTCGCCGGAACTGCGTTCCTGATCGTGGAACAGTGCAATCACGGCGGTGAATCCGTGGATGTAATTCCGCTCGCCGACCGGCCCGAATTCACCCTGCGCGAACAGCCCCGCCACTGGAATCTCGGGGTGCACGTCCAGCAACGTCTGCACGTCGTGGTGCGGCTGCGGGAACATTCGCGTACCGCGGCCGTTGCAGGAAACGATCAATGCCGCTTCGGGGCGACCGGATTCCTGCCTGTGGCGTTGCAGCAGTGAACGCAGGTCCTCGTCGGCCGTCTCCGCATCCCGGACGTGGAACCGCACGGTCTGACCCACCCGTACCGTGCTGCCGATGGCGATGGCCTGGTTGCGGCGGTCCGCGCCCAGCACGTTGGCGATCAGAAAATCTCCGCGCTCGAAGCGGTCGCGGTATTCGCTCATCGCGATGCCCAGATGAAAGCCCTGCCGTGCGATCATCCGGTCCGCGGGTGAGAGGGTCTCGAAAACCGCCTGGCACTGTTGCAGGGCGGGTTTGCCCCCCAGTTCGAAGATGACATTGTTCTCCGCCGCCGTCACGACGAAGTGCGGCCCGACCGGTCGGCATCCCTGCGAAACCACCGTGCGGACGATCGGCCCGCCTTCGACCAACAGTCCCACTGCTCCGCCCCGGTAAGCCTCCTCGTTCGAAAACAGGCGGTGGTCCCCCGGCATCACCGCGCCGCTGGCCATGCCGCCCAACAAGGGGACACCCGGCCACTCCACGGCCAGCCGCTCGATCAACGACCCCGGCACGGTGCTGAACGGGTCGCCGAAGACGAACGCGGTCACGTTCGCGTCGGCTTCGGCCGGGAATTCCGGCTCCGGAAGTCCGCTGACCATGATCCCATCGGCGGTCTGGGAAAACTCGAGGCGGAACGGACGCAACCGGGCGGTCGGCAGGCAGGCTCCCAGCATGCTGACCACCGGCCGCCCTTCGTATTCGCAGCTTCCGCCGATCAGCATCTCCGCCGAACAGCCAACGAGATGCCGGGCAGCCAGATGCTCGCAGATCCGGCCCGGGAGGCGATCCAGATCATCGCCGTAACCCGTGGAAGCGAAAGCAAACACCACGTCCGGCTGATCCAGTCCCTGTTCGCACAGTCGCCGGCAGCACCGTTCGACCGCCGCGGCCAAGACTTCGTCTTCAGCACAGGCCGCCGCAAAGCGGGTTGTCGACATGGAGCGATCGCCTTGATCCGCCGGTTCCGCGGTGCGAAACCGAGTGGTATACTTGCGCCTTCGACCATCGTCATCCGCGGCGTTCCGTCGTGCCGGGAGAAAACGCGCACGTCGGAACCGTATTTCCGTAGTTGATCAAAGCCCATGGACTTTGAAAAGCGATTGCAACAGGCCATCCAGCGCGGCCAACGGGAAAAAGAAGCGCGCGGTCGACGCGAAGCCGCCGAAGCACTCAGCGAAGAACAGCTCCGACGCCTCCACTCGCAGTACCGCCTGGCGCTCGCCGAGCACATCGAGCAATGCCTGCGCAAACTGGCCGAGCACTTTCCGGGATTCCGTTTCGAGACGGTGATGCGTCCGGAAGGCTGGGGCGCCCAGATCAGCCGGGACGATTTGCGGGTCGATCCCGGCCGCCGCCGAAGGAACGAATATTCCCGCCTGTTGCTGCTGGTCAAACCGTTCAGCGAAGCGCACCTACTGGAGTTGTCCGCGAAGGCGACTGTCCGCAACAAGGAAATCTTCAACCGCTCCCACTACCAGTTTCTGTCCGATGCCGACCTGGACAGCTTTCGCGAAGTCATCGACCTGTGGGTGTTGGAGTTCGCCGAAAAGTACGCCGCATCGCGGTGAACGGCCGCCCCGACGCTCCCGTCACGCCGCGCCGCCACTTTCCGGCTCGTACACCACCAGCAGATCGCCCGTCTCGACCTGCATGCCGGGGCGCACGAGCACTTCCTGAATGCGACCGTCGCGCTCGGCCGCGATGATCGTCTGCATCTTCATCGCTTCGAGCATCACCAGTTTCTGCCCTTTGACCACCGCCTCCCCCGGCTGAATGGCAACGTTGACGACCATGCCGGGCATCGTTGCCGCCACGTGACACGGATTGGCCGGATCGGCCTTCGGACGGCGTGGCTTTTCCGGCTCCAGGGACCGATCGATGACAGTGACTTCGCGCGGCTGACCGTTCAACTCGAAGAACACGGTTCGCCGACCGTCCTCATGCGGCTCGCCGACCGAAAGCAACCGGATGATCAGCGTCTTGCCTTCTTCGATATCGACCGCGATTTCTTCGTTCGGTTCCAGTCCGTAGAAGAAGGCCGGCGTCGGCAGCACACTCGTATCGCCGTAACTCTGCTGGTGGGCGGCGAAATCCCGGAAAACCTGCGGATACAGCAGATAGGACAAGACGTCCCGATGATCCGGTTCGCGGCCCAGCAGCGGCTGAATCTCCTGGCGGGCCTTGTCGAAGTCTGCCGGCGGGAGACTGGCGCCCGGACGGCCGCGCACCGGTTTCTCTCCGCGAAGGATGCGTTCGCGCACCCGCCGCGGGAAGCCACCGGGGTTCTGCCCCATCCGACCGGCGACCAGATCCACCACCGATTGTGGAAACGCGATTTCACGGTCGCCATGCAGGATGTCCTGCGGCGTCATGTCGTTGGCGATCAGGAACAGCGCCAGATCGCCCACCGCCTTGGAGGTCGGCGTGACCTTGACGATGTCTCCCAACAACTCGTTGCATTCCGCGTACATCCGGCAGACCTCGCTCCACCGGTCCGCCAACCCCAGGGCCCGCGCCTGCTGATACAGGTTGGTGTACTGGCCACCCGGCATCTGGTGGCGGTACAAGTCGGCGCCTGCCGGCAACACGGGACTTTCGAACGGCGTGTAGAACTCGCGCGCCGCCCGCCAGTACTCGGCGATCGCATCCAGGTGTTCCGCCGGCAGTCGCGTGTCCCGATCCGTAAACCGCAGCGCTTCGACGAGAGTATTCAGATTCGGCTGGGACGTACCGCCGGACATCGGCGCCATCGCACCGTCCGCGATATCCAGATCCTGCTCGGCAGCCTTGACGATCGCGGCGGCCTGGATGCCGGCGGTGTCGTGCGTGTGAAAATGGATGGGAATGCCGATTTCGTCTTTCAGTGCGCGCACGAGTTTCGCCGCCGCATACGGCTTGCACAGGCCGGCCATGTCCTTGATGGCCAGTATGTGAGCCCCCATCTTCTCCAGCTGTTTGGCCATGTCCACGTAGTAGTTCAGCGTGTACTTCGTGCGCGAAGGGTCCAGTATGTCACCGGTGTAGCAGATCGCCGCTTCGCAGATCGCGCCGGCTTTCTGCACTGCTTCCATGGCCACCCGCATGTTGGGCACCCAGTTCAGCGCATCGAAGACGCGAAAGACGTCGATCCCGGCCTGAGCCGCTTCGCGGACGAACGCCCGCACGACGTTGTCCGGATAGTTCGTGTATCCCACCGCATTCGATGCCCGCAGCAACATCTGGAACAGAATGTTGGGGATCCGTTCCCGCAGATCGGACAGCCGCTGCCACGGTGACTCCTTGAGGAATCGCATGGCCGTGTCGAAGGTAGCCCCGCCCCACATCTCCAGTGAAAACAGTTGTGGGCACAAATGGGCGTAAGCGTCGGCAATCTGCAGCAGGTCGAATGTGCGGAATCGCGTGGCAAACAGCGATTGATGCGCGTCGCGGAAGGTGGTATCGGTCAGCAGCAGCGGACGCTGCTCGCGCACCCACTGAGCGAATCGCTCGGCTCCCAGCTCACGGAACCGGTCGCGCGTGCCGGCGGGGTGCTTGAGTTCTTCCAAAGCCGCCCGTGCCCACAGCGCCGTGGTGCTGAGCTGTTCGTCCGCATCGGCGTCCTGCTGCGGTTTGTCGTGCCCCAGCAGCACGCGGATGTTCGGCAAAGGAGCCGGGCGGCGGCGCTCCGCCCGCGGCCGGCCTTGCACCAGCGGGTTGCCGTTGACGATCGTCTCGGCAAGGTACCGCAGCAGCCGGCTCGCCCGGTCGCGCGGCGCCGGAAAATCGAACAGCTCCGGCGTCTCGTCGATGAACCGCGTCGTGCAGCGTCCGGCCAGAAACGTGGGATGAAGTATGAGCTTGACGAGGAAGGGAATGTTCGTCTTCACCCCGCGGATCCGGAACTCCTGCAGACAGCGCTCCATCCGCCGCGCGGCATCCGGGAAGTGACGCGCCCATGCGGTGACCTTCACCAGCAGCGAATCGTAGAACGGGTGGACGACGGCCCCGGAGAACGCCGTTCCGGCATCCAGGCGGATTCCCATGCCGCTGGCCGACCGGTAGTGCGTGATTCGCCCGTAGTCCGGCATGAACCGGTTGCCCGGGTCTTCGGTCGTGACGCGACACTGGATGGCGTAACCGTACGTCTGGATGTTCTGCTGAGCCCCCAGGTCGATGTCCCGGTCATCCAGCGGTCTTCCTTCGGCGATCAGGATCTGTGACTTCACGATGTCCACGCCCGTCACCTGCTCGGTGACCGTGTGTTCGACCTGAATCCGCGGATTGACTTCGATGAAATAAAACTCGTTCGTGTCGACGTCCAGCAGGAATTCGACCGTTCCGGCGTTGCAATAGTTGACGGCCCGTCCGATCTTCAGAGCCGCTTCACACAGTGCCTGACGGATGTCGGGATCCAGATTGAAGGCGGGCGCGATCTCGACGACCTTCTGGTGTCGCCGCTGCACCGAACAGTCGCGTTCGAACAGATGTACGAGGTTCCCGTGCGCATCGCCCAGCAGTTGCACCTCGATGTGCCGCGCCCGCTCGATGAACTTTTCGATGAAAATCTCGGGACTACCGAAAGCCGTCAGGGATTCGCGCCGCGCCTGTTCGAACGCGTTGTCGAACTCGTCCGCCGACCGGACGACGCGCATGCCGCGGCCGCCGCCACCATGCGCGGCCTTCAGAATCACCGGAAAGTCCAGCTTGGCAGCCAGCTTGCGTCCCCGGTGCGCGTCGCGAACCGGAGCGGAGCTACCGCCGAGCACGGGAACCCCGGCCCGTTCCGCAATCTGCCGGGCCGCCAGTTTGTCGCCCAATTGACGCAGAATCTCCGGCGGCGGACCGACGAATACGATTCCGGCCTCGCGGCACGCCTGCGCGAACTCGGGATTCTCGGAAAGAAAGCCGTAGCCCGGATGAATGGCTTCCACGCCATGCTTCAGCGCCGTGCGGATGATGCCTTCGATGTCCAGATACGCCTGAATCGGTTCGCCCGGCCGGCCAACCGGATACGACTCGTCGGCTTTGAACCGATGCAACGCGTAACGGTCTTCGTGCGAATAGATGGCGACCGTGCGGATCCCCAGCTCATGCGCGCTGCGAAAGACGCGGATGGCGATCTCGCTGCGATTCGCCGCCATCAACTTGCGAAAGCGTGATGTCATGACTGGCTCAGCATCCAACGCGTCAGACGAACCCTCCGAAGCCCTCGGCCGCCTGCGAACGGCGCGGTTTGCGAACGGCGAACCGCGAACCGTGTTGGCCCTCCGCCGCTCAGCGACCGGGCTGCGCGGAGCGGACTCTGCGGCGCACCCCGTACCGATTCTGCCGAAGTGTCGCTTTCGGCGGCATCATTCAAGCGGCATGACGTCCAGGAGCCCACGCCGGCGACCTGCCGAGCCCGATTCACCATCATTCGACGACCCGCACGATACACACTCTCCCGGACTCCCCGCCGCACAGAGATGCAAATCGCGATCGGCCGTCGCGTCGCGGAGACGTCGGGCGAACCGCGGAAGGTACCCGCGGCGGGTCCACCGTGCAACGAACGGCCGCCGCCCCCGCTACGGCGCGATCTGCACCGACAGCCGGCCCCGTCACACCGCGATCGTGCAATACGTCGCAGTCGCGAAAC
>RFHO01000006.1 GCA_003696385.1 Planctomycetota bacterium
CCGCCGCCGTTTCCGCCACCACTTCCACCACCCTTGTTGTTCCCGCCCTTGTTTTTGCCCCCCTTGTTCTTCCCTCCCTTGTTACCGCCTTTGTTTCCCTTACCGCCCTTTTTCTTTGCGAAAAACACGTCCTGCAAAGCCGTATCCACTCCGAGTGGCTCGGAAACAGCGGCTACGGAACCTCGCATTCCGAGCGAGAGGCGGTCATGATCCGACGGAGTGCCCAAGGCCACTCCCAGAGCGGAAAGCAGCGGCGCGGCATCGCCGTCGCCGACGCATTCCCACAGCGAAGAGGCGGTGCTCCGCTGAGCCAGTCCCCACAAGGGCGGGACGGTCTTCGCCGGCGGATTGCCGGGTTCGGTCGGCAACTGCGGCCAGAGGAACCCCGACGGCGGCTTCGGCGCACCGCCGCCTCCGCCGCCTCCGCCACCACCTCCGCCGCCACCTTTTTTGCCACCGCCGCCTTTCTTACCCCCACCACCTTTGGGAGGCGGATTCTGGCCGACGCTGGTGCGGTAGATGATGTAGTCGATGTACTTCTCCCAGTAGGTGTAGTTGACGGCGGAATCGGGAGTCGGCTTGGCCGCGGGCATCACTGCGGCGATCTGCGTGTCGATGATCCAGCTGTAGGCCTTCTGCTTGCGGACCAGCTCGCTGTCAGTGTTCTTGATACGGTATTTGGACGGGATCGTGCTTTTGGTAAGCGGGCCGTTGTCCTTGGTCATTTCCGCATAGGCATACTTGTTCTTCGCCACGCCAAGGTTTTCACCCAGATACACCGTCGGACCCGGAAATGGGCCGTAGCCGAAATCGTCGTACACCTTCTGCATCAGATCGGTGGCCACGGTGGGAAAACCCTGCGGACCGAACTTGTCGGTGATGACCTTCGTCGCCCAGCACGGCTCGGTGTCGTCGTTCATCGACCCGGAAAGGTCCACCACGAAGACGATGTCCCGTGGATTGACCATCGCAATGGCATCCCGCTCCGTTGTGAACGTGTCGACTCCAAGGATGGGAGCGAAAAAGTAGTTCTCGTTCACCACCCGCGCCGTCACCTTGACCGCGTTCGCGCCGGCGACCGTCGGCGTGAAGGTCTTTTTCGACAGGTCGAACTTGCCCAGCACGATGTCGGCCGGCTGGAGCTGAACCGGTTTACCGGCGGCCAGATTCGCGGCCGCGACTTCCTGCGCTGCCTTCTGAACCGCATACGGTCCGTCCGCCAGCACGGAAGCCCCCGCCAGAGCCGCGGCGTCGGCCGCGTTCTGCAGTTGTGCCTGGACCACCAGCAGATACCCCGTGTCGATGGTGAACGCAGTGAATGCAAAGATGGCGATCAGCAGAAGCGCCGCGAGAACCACGATCACGCCACGCCGCGCCGGGCCGTCATGCTTCAAGAAATGCCGAATGTGACCAACCATTCCCAGTACTCCTCGGTTCGAAACGGCCCCCCCGACGTCTTCGCACACCGGCTGTCGGTCGCCGAGCTTCCACTCGGTCGGCGACGCCCGACATCCGATCGGAGCCGACCGCGCACCCGACACGCCAGCAACGGCTCGCAGGTCTTCTCACCGTTCCAAGGCGGATTCCAGCATCCAAAGCCTAGGACGCCTGGCCCTCCATCAACGGGCCGCGACGGAGTTTCTCCGCCGATTCCCCGCCACTGCGGCCGCCTGTGCGGTCGCGCTGCCTTGGGGCAACGTCGTCGGTCGACGGAAGGCAACATCGTCGACCCGTCACGACGCGGAAATGCTCACCCACCACGACCGATCGTGCGAACGAAAGCGACGACTGCCGGAACAGACGCCGCCGGGCGGCAGCAAAGAAATCCCCAGCGTGGTCCGGGGACACACCGCCGAAAGAGAACGAGATGGCGCGCCGACATCATTCGCGGTATGCCGGACGCAGGACGCCGACCCCATCCAGACGGAGAATCACCAGGCGCTCGGCGGTCACCAATCCGTCCTCGGTGAATGCCGAAAAGAACCACTTGCCCAGCCCGTCCGTTCGATTCGGGTGACGGCCCAAGATCAGGTGGTCCGATGGAGTCAGATCCGTTTGCACGCCCAGCGCGTATAGCGGAACGACCGACTGCGACGTGGTGATCCGCCAATTGCCATGCGTGTCCGGAACATGGCGCTGCACTACGGGGCCGTGGTGAATCTCCGGCAACAACGTCACCCGGACCCAGTCTTCTTCCAATCGTTTCGCGCGCAGCCGCACGACGAACCGAACAGCTTCGAAATGCCGCGGTTCCGGATCACCGGGCAGTATCAGTTCCGCAGTCTTCAGCATCGGACCGGTCTGCAGTTCCGACTCGCCCCCTTCCAGCACCGTGATTCGCTGACTCCGGCAGTTCGCGAGCAGGCCGATTCCCGGCGACGGATGGAGCAGCCGATCCAGTTCCGGCGGAAGCTGTCGGCCACTGTGCCCCACCGCCATTCCAACGCGTTGCAGTGCCGCTCGCCGCTCCGCCGCCACCGTGCCGATCATGTCGGCCGCTGACCACAGAGCCTCTGCCTCCGTCACGTCCAGCGGCGCACGTTCCACGAAGTGCACGGTAAAGCGAAACACGTCTCGCGTGACTTCCGAATCCGATCGCGGCAACTCCCCGAACGGCTTGGAAACCATCCGCCAGGACGCGCGGCCCTCCCCGCGCGACGATCCGCCGAACAGCCGCTGCAGGAAACCGTCCTTCCCCATCGGCGCGGTCGATGTTGACCGAAAAAGAGTGCACCCCCCGAGCGTCAGCACGACCGCCGCGCAAGCCAGGCACGGTGCGACAAGCGGCACGCGGCGGCCTGCCGATGATGTCCGTCTTCTGCAACTGTGTTGCGACATGGAGTCGGAAGGTGAGCTGGTCACTGAACGGATCACGAAAGGGCAGGACGCACTTCCACGGCCATCCGCACGCCGTCAGAGCGTGCGGCGGCTCATGATGCCCCCGGTCCGCGCAGAGTCGGCGCGTCGCGGCGGGACCGCCAAGGTATCCGCGACACCGCCGTGCACCCGCGGACGGTTCCGCCGGACGCAGCGACGGGGCAGCCTTCAGGAGGGAACTTCACGGAAGGGACGGCGGGCTGGGAGTGTCACTCGAGCCCCCTTGGCCGAACGGTATGTTCCGGCCGCAACGGCGGTCAATGGCAATCGGGCACAGCGGGCAGCACGCCCGCCCCACGCCCCGCACAGGGAATAGACGCGAGCCCCAACTCGGGCAAAGAAGACGCGATCGCTCCGCGCCGGAACGAGATCTCCACCGGCGACCAGGCAGCCACCCGGCCCAGAGTGCGAGCCGTCATTGCCGGTAACGTCGACATCCGCATTGCTGCGGAACGCTCGTCGTTGCCTGCGAGCGGCCAGACACTTCAATGCGCTTTGATTCGTTCGCCGCTGGCAGTAGAATGGAATTGCGAGATCGTTCGCAGACCGGTTGTCCGCAAACGGTCCGCGCCCACCTGCAAACCCTGCCTGGCACTCGACATACTCAGCCCGCCACAACTTTCCCGCTGCGCACTGCTCTCGAAAAAAAGGAGACCGGCCATGCTGACCTTCGCACTCGAAACCCACCGCATGTGTGATGGCGTCTCCCGGCGAAATTTCCTGCAGGTCGGCGGATTGGCGGCTCTGGGGCTGAGCCTGCCCCAGGTCTTGGCGGCGCGGGCCGCCGCGAGCCCCTCACCAGCCGCCGATGTCAACTGCATCCTGATCTGGACGCGCGGCGGCACGAGCCATCACGACACGTTCGATCCGAAGCCCGACGCGCCGGTCAGCGTCCGCGGAGAGTTCGAAGCGATCAGCACCAGTGTGCCCGGCGTGCAGTTCACCGAAGTGGTGCCGAACATGGCCAGATCCTTGCACCGCTTCGGCCTGCTGCGGGGATGGAATCCCCGCAACGGGAGTCACGGCCATGCCGATCAGTACGTGATGTCCGGCCGCAAGTTCAATCCCGCGCTGGCCTACCCGACGTATGGTTCGGTCGTCAGCTACTACAAAGGCTACCGCTCGGCGCTACCTCCGTTCATCCAGCTCGGAACGAACATCGATCGGCGATTTGGCGGTGGAACGGCGGGAATCCTCGGGCTCGAGCACAACCCGTTCGAGGTCGACGCCGACCCGAACGCAGACGTCTTCACCGTCCGCGACATCAGCATCCCGCAGAGTGTCTCTGAGCAACGCCTGCAACGACGACGCCGGATGCTCGAACGATTCGACGCCTTTCGCAAACGCGTCGAGACCCAACCGCATGAGTTCGAGGTCCTCGACGAGTACGTCCAGACAGCCTTGAAGATGATCACCGCGCCGGAAACGCGCAAGGCCTTTGCCATCGACAAGGAGGACCCCAAGCTGCGTGATCGCTACGGTCGCAACCGCTTCGGGCAGAGCTGCCTGCTGGCTCGACGCCTGATCGAAGCCGGCGTCCGCTTCGTCACCGTCACCGACGGATCCTGGGACACGCACCAGAACAACTTCGTCTCTCTGAAGACACGGTTGTTGCCGCGGGTGGACCAGGCCTTCCCGACACTGTTGCAGGATCTGGAAGAACGCGGCCTGCTCGACTCGACCCTGGTGTTGTGGCTGACCGATTTCGGCCGCACCCCCAAGGTCAATTCCGCCAGCGGCCGCGATCACTGGGCCAACGCCGGTTTCGCGATCATGGCGGGAGCCGGCGTGCCGGGCGGCTCGGTGATCGGTGCCACCGACGACGAAGGTGGTCAGGTCGTCCGCGACGAGTACTTCACCGAAGACATCGCCGTCACCGTCTACCACAAGCTGGGAATCCCGGAGGATCTGATCGTCCAGAGTCCCGATGGCCGCCCGGTCCGCTTGATCGAGGGCAAACCGATCCGCGAATGGATCTGAAACACCGAGCGTCCAGGCGGCACACATCGTCCATCCGGCCTGACGTGGTCACCGTCTGGATTGCGACATACTTGGCGACGTTGTATCTTCCTTCGTCCTTCGCACCCGCCAGCACCAACATACCAGCGGGCAACCTCCTTCCTCCCTCCTTCATGTCGGAGAGCTCCGCGTTTCGCGGGGCTCTCTTTTTTGCAAGTCTTCGCTGCCCCACAGTCCCGGGTAATGGTCTACAGCCGTGCCGCGCACGCCGTTGCGGCCCGAAGCGCTCGAATCGTTGGCGCGCGATGATCACGCTCTTGAACACGTGCGCAATCGGCACGGCGCTGTCGCTTTTTGCCTCTCGGTGCCGCCGCTGACGCTTCGCAACCGATGCGTTGCCCATTCGAGCTATCCGACCCGAGTCGGAGAGCTTCCGCAACCGATGGCACTGCAAGACGTTACGACCCATGAAACGATTTCTGCCGAAGGTCGTTCGATCGCGGTGCGGCCGTTCGATCCGAACACCATTCCCCGCTCCCGGTGTCTCCGAATGGACCGGTCGGCGTCCCCTGCACCTTCGGGCGGGAACGGCACGAAACGTGCAGAGCATTACAACCGCCAGAACCGGCAAATCCCGCGCAATCGAAATTTGTGTTCGGAATTGCTGCGGCGCCCGAACCGTACCTGATCGGGATTGCTCGGTCGTGCAACCGCGCGTTGCATCGCACACACCGTGAGACCTGGCCAAGAGCGGCCAACGCCTTCGCGAACCGGCAACACGCCCGCCCCACCGTCGTGAACTGCCGGCACTTGGCCTTCCTGTGATCACACCCGAGGTGTCGCATGGACGTCATACCCGGCTGGCTGAAGGAGTTGACCGACGCCGTCATCGGCGGCGTGCGGGCCGCAGACGAAGACGCGATCCGGGTCGACTGTCACGTCTACTACAACCCGTTTTACGAGCAGTGGGAAGTAACGCTGTTCCTGGAAGAAACCGAGGTCTTGGGTGGCGAGAGGGACGGCGCGATCGTACCCACCCCATTCTCACTGGATCTGACCGAGTTGATGGCCGTTTTCGACGAAGTTCAGCATTTCCACTGGCAGGCCCAGCGGGCAGGGGAGGACGATGACCTCGGGCCACACGTGGCGGTGGAAGGCCTCTACGCCGGAAACAATGTCTGGCTCAGGTTTCTCGCCAGCCCACCGCAGGCCTACACGCGCCGGGAATCCTCGATCCCCAACGACGGTACGTCCTAAGCACGGGAAGTGCGTCACCGATCCGCGGTCAGCACCGCTGAGGCAAGAGGCTTCGGCGCAATGACCGGATACGCCCCGCGACCCAGCAGCCTCGTACGCGACGCGACCTTCTCACCGCATACGATCAGCCGCCTCGTGATCCGGATCGGCCCGAACGCCGCAGATGGCCGGCCGAAGAAGCAAACACGCGTCGCCGGCGCCGCTCCGTCGCGGCCCGGTCCGTCGCCGCCGATCGGATGTCTTCCGCGCTGGCCCTGCAGTAGGGGCACTGCACCGTCTGCAGATGGAAGGACACGTATGCGGCCTCTTCCGCGGGCAGTGCACCGAACACCCACAACCGCAATTCCTCGCGCGACGGACAGCTCAACCGCCGTTCGCGCCAGACGGCACCGACCGATTGCTCACCGGTATCGACCGAACGCAGAAGCATCTGGAGCCGGCGTTGCAACTCGGGCGAACTCCGTATCGCGGACTCCACCGCCACCAACCGCTGTTCCGACAACGTTTCGTTGACGTAGGCCAACAGCTCTTCGTCGGTAACCTGCATCGCACTCCCACAATGGCCCGTAGAGCAGGCCCGCGCGATCGACCACACCGCCGGCCTCCGTGGCCGATCAGCCGTGCACGAATTCGATGGCCTCTTCGCGCGTGTCGAAATGTGGCCACAACTTGCCGATCTTGATGCACTTCAACACGGACTGCATGTTTTCACTGCCGCAGCAGAACACCGCCTTGCCACCCCGCTGCTTCACACGGGTGAGGACGCGGAGAATCGAGCTGATGATGACGGAGTCCACGAAGTTCACGGCACCCAGGTCGACCACCACGTGTTTCAACTGTGGTTCGTCCACCACCCGGTACAACGCATTCGACTCCAGGTGCACTTCCTGATAGCGGAAATCCAGCGCCGGCCCCTGAGGCAACACCACCAGAACGTCGCCGTGACGCTCGACCTTGAACACCTTCTTCGGATCGTGCATTGCCATGCGCGCGGTTTTCCAAACAGCGGTGAAGGCACCGTGTCATCGATCGGGCTGCCGACCTGATGCACAAAGGCTCGCAGCGCCGCTCGAAGCCGCGCCCGAGCCTTCGTCATGATAGCACCAGCCGGTGCCAGTGAAAAACGCCCACAATCTCAGTCTTCGGCGATCGACCGCTCGCCAGACGCCGTCTGGCCGGCGACTCGCCCCGGCTTGGGAACGTCCTTTTCCGGATAAGGGTCTTGTCGAGCCTTTTCGCGTGCCACCGCGACCAGCTGTTGGGCCAGACGGAGCTGTTGCGGCGTGAAATACGGCCGGGCGGGCAGCGGCCCCAGCCGTGGATGCATTTTCGCAGCCAGTTCCTGCCAGCTCATCCCGTTGCTGACGTGCCACGCGGCCGCCTGCAGCGCCATGGGATCGATCCGCGGGTTGGCCGCCATCGCCACCAGGTGATACACCGTCGGATCCGAAGAGAAATCGCGCACCGGCCGAACGACATACGTCATGCGCGGCTGCGGCTCAGGCTTTCCGTGTTCCAGGCACGCCGACCGAAACGGAACGAGAGCGGCACGGTGGGGCGGAATGGACATGAAAAACGCGCCGGGTGCCCCGGCACCGGCTCCTCCCTGCGCTCCCAAGCCGAAACCTTGTCCGCCCGCGGCGCCGGCACCGCCAATGCCCGCGCCTCCGACCGTCTGCGCACCACCGCCCAAGCCGCCGCCCAATCCACCGCCCAGGCCCCCGCCCAAGCCGCCGATTCCGCCACCCAGTCCAAACTGGGGCAGCACCTGAACGCCGATGAAGGCGTCCGGCAACTTCAGCGACAGCGGCTTGTCGGTCTTGTTCGTGATCAGCAGCTTGCCCCCCGACGCCCCTTGCGGGATCATCTTGACGTCGATCTGACCGGCATACATGGCGGGAAAGAATTCCACATGCTCCGCCTTGGGATCGTACGTCAGCCTGGTCAACGGGCGGGCACGCTTGGCCGCCTCCAACCGTACGCCGCCGACGCTCCCGAGCACGACCGCCGTCAAGAGCATCACCGATCGCAACGACATCTGCCGAAACATCGTTTTCCTCCTCGTTGCGCCGTGAACCGCCGCTCGCCACCCCGCAGCCGCTACGCACGTGTGAACGAATCGGTTTCCAGCCGTCCCGCCGTTGGCCGTTGCCCGTCACACCGCGACACCGGACCAGGAGTCGGCATTTACCCTGAACGGCCGCGTGGTGGCCGCCTGTTGTCATAAACGGCGAATCCGCCGGGTCATCAACAGCTCGTCCCGCAAAACGGCGATTCGACCGTCAATCGGGAGCGGCTCGCTTCGGGTGCCGGAGCAACCTCGCAATTCTCGGAAGCGACGGTGGGCAAAGCTTCCCGTTGTCACTGTTTCCGTCATCATACCCGCTGGGCCACAGCCGATTCCACGCGAACCGCCATTTTCTGCTGTGACGCCGCATCATCGCTGATGGTTGCAACAACCGTGCGCAGCGTACCGCCGCTGACGAGAGGAATCGCGCGGTTCTGCGAGCGAGAACGGCTGTACGTGTCGCACCGAGAAGCTCCGCCGGCTCCGGCCGAAGCCCCTTGGGCAGTTGCACAAAGCCACACACAGAACGAAAGGCAAGCAATGGCCGCTTCGCCATCGGCGTGGGATGCCCTGAACGACCGGATCGTCCGCTGTCGGCGGTGTCCGCGGCTGATCGAGCACTGTCGGCACGTCGGACGAATTCGTCGCAGAGCGTATCGTGACGAATCGTACTGGGCCCGACCGGTCCCGAACTTCGGCGATCCCCGCGCACGGCTGCTCGTCGTCGGCCTCGCTCCCGGCGCCCACGGCGCCAACCGAACCGGGCGGATGTTTACAGGAGACCGCAGCGGAGACTGGCTGTATCGGGCACTGCACCGTTTCGGATTCGCCAACCAGCCCGACGCACGTGCCGTCGACGATGGGCTCCGACTGTTCGACTGCGCGATCACCGCCGCCTGCCACTGTGCACCGCCGTCGAACCGCCCCACTGCGGAAGAGCTGCGGAACTGCGCCACGTGGCTCGCCCGGACCATGCAGATCGTGTCGCCGCGCGTCATCGTCGCGCTGGGCCAGATCGCCTGGAACGCCGTGCTGCGGTGGGCCGTCGAACACGACCTCGCGGCTCCGCCGCTGCCCCGCTTTGCTCACGGCGCACGATCCATCCTGCGGCCCGCCGATCGGCCGGACATCACAGTGCTGGCCAGCTACCACCCCAGCCAGCAGAACACCTTCACCGGACGGTTGACGGAGAAAATGTTCGACGAGGTGTTTCGCCGGGCACGCCGGCTGTTGGAGAAAGAGACGCCGTCACGCAAGCGGACGGGCGAGTACACCACAGATCGTCAATAGAGGTCGATTTCTTCCGGTTCGGCCTGTTCGTCGAACGCGTTCGACACGTCGATGCGGTAATCGTTCTCGAACGACTCGTCGATTTCGTACACCCCGATGAAATCCTCGAACCGGTCTTTCGATGATTTCCGCAACGCCCCGCGCTCAATGAGATCGAAGACGATCCGCCCGAAGTCTTCGCTACTGCGGATACCCCACTCCTTGAACACGCTGCGGGCCATCAGACCAAACTGCCGCTGTGCAAAGATCCGAATCCCCTCCAGCAGTTCACTGATCGAGACATGTGCCTCTTCCGGGATGTGTTCGCCGATCACGTCCCGCGTTCGCCCATGCCAGTCCTGAGTGAAACACACGGCATCCTTGACGAAACGGTACGCCTCACGCGGATATCGGCGACGGGCCTCGGCGATTGCAGCGTCGGCAGGCTCGGTCATCGCGTTGCCTCCTGACCAAGGGCTCGCAGCGCACCCGAACGGCGCTCGGCCTCTTCCGCGGCAGGAATCCCGATCCAGCCCGCGGCCGGCCGATCGTCGGATCCCACGGCGTCATCATTCTGCCAGCGGCCGAAGCACCGTCAAGCGGAGATGCCGCGAACTTTTCCACAATCGGAATGCGACGTCAATCCGAGCCATACAGGCAGTCCGTTCCACTTGGACCACCGACGAGCACACCTCTCGCAATGGGGCGACGACCACCGGGTCGACGACAACGACGGTCGGGTGCGCCGGGTTCCAGCGGCGCACAAAAAACGAGCACCGGAGGCCATCGAACGGGCGACGGGAGGGAGGAGGGAGGTTCTTCCGTTTCAAACACGTCAAAACGGAAGCTTGAGTTCGATGCGCTCTCCGGCACTCGCTGCACGCTTGAACTTCAGCGCAGATTGTGCCGCCGGGTGAATTCCGATGTCAAGTAACCCAAGCACGCCGTCGCCTTTGCGAGCCTGCCACAGCCGCGGTCGGGCAACAGCCACCTCGGCTTCGCCCAACCGCCCTCCAGCGCGGCTCGCAAAGGATCAATTCAGCGTCGGCTGCCCCTTTTTCCAGTTGCACGGACACAGCTTGTCCGTCTGCAACGCGTCCAGCACCCGCAGCACCTCTTCGGTGTTGCGACCGACCCCCAGATCGTGGACGGCCATCCAGCGGATCACGCCGTTGGGGTCGATCAGAAAGATCCCACGCAGCGCGATCCCCTGATCCGGAAGCAACACGCCGTAGTCGGCCGACATCCGGTGATTCGTGTCGGCCAGCATCGGATACTTCAGATCCGCCAGCTCTTCGTTCGAGTCGCACCATCCCTTGTGCGAGTACACGCTGTCGGTGCTGCAGGTCAGCACCGCACAGTTCCGATCCTCGAATTCGCCCAACGCCTTGTTGAACGCCACGATCTCGGTCGGACAGACGAACGTGAAGTCGAGCGGATAGAAGAACAGGCAGACCCACTTACCCTCGAACTGTTTCAGGGTCACCGTTTGAAACTGCTCATCGGTCCCGTCCTTCGGACGAAAGTACGCCTGCACTTCGAAATCCGGTGCTGGTTGACCGACTTGTACCGCCATGTCTTTCTCCCACTAGTCGATGACTCTTGTTGTCGAACCCTGTCGGCGCACGATTGCCACGGTGGAGACGAGGATCTCCCGGCCGCCGGCAACGCGCCCGACCCGCCGCGATCGTCCGCCGCCCGGTGGGCCGAACCGTGACCTCACAGGCCACGGATCCGCAGAACGGCCCCCCGCGGCCCCTCGGTCTTCTTCTTGCCGAAGCCGAATACCGTCACGTACAACGTGCCCTTCCTGTCGAAGGCCAACGCGGTGGGACGATCCAGCGCGAGGACTTTTTCAGCCTTCACCTTGTCACCTTCGACGGTGAGCTTGAACAGCCCACCCTTGGAGGTATCGGACCAGGCGAAATCCACCGCGTACAGTTCGCCCGTCTTCGGGTGGTACGCCAGACCGGCAATGTCGCTCAGTCCCGTTTCGAACTTCTTCTTCAGCTTCCCGGTCTTCGGATCATAGAACGTCAAAAGGCTGTCTCCGGGAACCGTCATCTCACCCATTTGGCCGATCACCAGATCGCCGTCCGGGGAGAATGTAATCGCGACGGGCGCATCGACCCCGGTCGCCACCTTCGTGGCGATGGTCGGTTCGAGCTGTTCGGGGGTACCGCCTTTGATATTGGCCTTGGCGACCCATCCCTTCGTGTCGTCGCCGTTGCAGGTCACGAAAATCGCCCCGGCGCCGACCGCCACTCCGTAGAAATTGCCTTCGCCCCGCGCGCTCTTTTCGCCGGCCTTGATCGGCCCGAGCGTGTAAACCGCATCCGTTTCTTTCAGCGGTTCGTGCGGCGCGCCGGCCGGCAGCTTGTAGATCCGTACCAGTTCTTCGCCATCGGGCCGGCTTCCATCGCCGACCACGAGCTTGTCCTTACCCCAGAAAGCCAACCCCAAGGGCCCGATCTCGTATTTCGGCCCCTTGCCGTAGATGTCCGTCCCAAATCCAACGATCTCGGGATGCACACCGCCTCCCTTTTTTGGCACGACGTGCAGCACGCCCGTGTGGGTTGCCACGTACAGCTCACCCGTCTTCGGATGGACGGCGATGCCGGTCGGATTGTCCAAGCCCGTCGCCACTGGCCGTGCTTTGACTTTCGCTGCATCTTTCGCAGCCGCGGTGACCACCGGCCC
>RFHO01000476.1 GCA_003696385.1 Planctomycetota bacterium
CTGGCGGACTCCCCGCAGCGTGCGTCAGCCGCGGATGTTCGCGTTCGCCACACCACTGACCATCGAGGTCGACGGACGCAAACAGGTCGTCTGTCCCGGCGCGGGCGCCGTGATCGCCTATGATCCGGACACCGGACGACCGCTGTGGCAAGTGGACTACCCCGGTGGATATTCCGTCATCCCGCGACCGGTGTACGGACACGGGCTGGTGTTCGTGGGCACGGGCTACGACCGTCCGAGCCTGCTGGCGATTCGCCCGACCGGATCGGGCAACGTCACCGAGACGCACGTCGCATGGCGGCTCGACCGCAGCGCCCCGCATACCCCCTCGCCGTTGCTGGTCGGCGATGAGCTGTACGTCGTCTCGGACAACGGAATCGCCACGTGTCTCGACGCGCGAACCGGCAAGACGCACTGGCAGAAGCGGCTGGGCGGCAAGTTCTCCGCATCACCGCTGTTCGCGGCCGGACGGATCTATCTGCAGGCGGAAGAAGGCGAAGGAATCGTGATAGCGCCCGGAACCACATACCGGGAACTTGCGCGGAATCGCCTCGAGCCCCGGACCTTCGCCTCGTACGCCGTCGCCGGCGATACGCTGCTGATCCGCACGGAATTCCACCTGTACCGGATTGGCGAGCGCTGACCGGCCGCGCCTTCTTCCGCTCCCACGAACGCCGCGACCATGGAACTGGACTATCAAAAGGATCCGTCCCTGCTGGCCCGCGTCGTCGACCTGCTCCCGGTGGGCTTTTTCACCGTCGACGCCGAAGGGCGGATCGTTTCGTGGAACCGGGGCGCCCAGCGGATCACCGGCTATTCCGCCACCGAAGTCGTCGGCAGGCCGTGCACGCTGCTGGAGGGAGACAACTGCAAGGGCTTCGCGAAGCTGCGCGACCTGCTGCAACATCCCGAACTGTGCCCTCCGGACGATGCGTGCCAGCAGGAATGCAAGCTTCTGGCACGAGACGGAACCGAGCGCTACGTCCATGGCAGCGTGCGGATTCTCCGCGAAGCGGACGGCCGCATCGCCGGCGCCGTCGGCTGCTTCATCGACCTGACCGACTTCGTTCGAGCCAACGAACGTGTCAGCCTGCTCGAAGAACAGGTCAAGCGACGGGAATCGTTCGGCAAACTGATCGGCCGCAGCGTGATCATGCAGGAGGTCTTCCGCCGCCTGCGGCTGGCCGCCCAGAGCGACGTGACGGTGTTTCTCAGCGGCGAATCCGGCACGGGCAAGGAACTGGCCGCCACAGCCGTCCACTCGCTCAGTAACCGTCGCGACCGGCCGTTCATCGCCGTCAACTGCTCCGCCATCCCCGAGACACTGCTGGAAAGCGAACTGTTCGGACACGTCCGCGGTGCCTTCACCGGCGCCGTGCGGGACAAGATCGGCATGTTCCAAGCCGCCGACGGCGGAACGCTGTTCCTGGACGAAATCGGGGACCTCTCGCCGCACCTGCAGTTGAAGCTGCTGCGCGTGCTGCAGGAGCGACAGATCCGTCGCGTGGGTGACGAACGCCCCATCCCGATCGACGTGCGGCTGATCACGGCCACCCATCGCGACCTGACGGAACTGATTCGCGAAGGCCGTTTCCGGGAAGACTTCTACTACCGCATTCACGTGTTCGAAATCCACATGCCGGCGCTGCGGGAGCGCCGCGAGGACATTCCACTGCTCGTCGAACACTTCATGCGGGAATTCTCCGAAACGTATGGCAAGCCCATCCGTTCGCTGGCCCGCGACGCCCTGCAACGCCTGATGGAGTACCACTGGCCGGGCAACGTGCGCCAACTGCGCAACGCGATCGAGCACGCCTTCGTCGTCGCTCAGGGATCTGCCATCACGCTGTTCGACCTGCCTCCGGAAATCCGTACGCCGTCCGCGCTGAGCCCGACGTCACCTGGCGCCGGGAACCGAGCACGGACAGCCGCGGCGTCGCGCGCAACCGCGCCCGCGTCGCGACCCTTCACCGCTCAGGAAACCGAGGAACGCGAACGGATTCGGGCGGCTCTGCAACGCACCGGAGGCAACAAGACCGCGGCCGCTCGCCTGCTGGGTATCAGCCGCGTCACGATGTGGAAAAAGTGCCGCAAGTACGGCCTTTGACCCCGCAACCCGACAGAAGTGCGTCGTTCCACGTTGTCGCGGCTTTCCGCTGCGCTAACCGCGAGCCGTTGGCGCTAATCGCCGGCCGGTTAGCGCTAATGCCGTCGCCCGTTGGCTCTCGACAGCCCCCGCCCGAAAGCAATTTCGCAAACGTTTTCCGAGAAGCCACTTATGGACCGAAGCGGTCTGGAAACGCCACTTCGGCACAGCATTTGCGAACCGCATTCGGGGCGACAGAACGGCAAAACATGTCGTCCGCAAGTGCCATTGAGGGAGCACAAAGGAGGACGGGACGATGTACCTGAAACAATTCTACCTCGGGTGCCTGGCACACGCCTCGTACCTGATCGCCGACGAACGCACCAAGATCGCTGCGGTGGTCGATCCGCAGCGCGACATCGACCCGTATCTGAAGGATGCGGCGGAGCACGGCTGGAAAATCGAGCATGTGTTCCTGACGCACTTCCATGCGGATTTCGTCGCCGGCCATCTGGAGCTGCAGAAGCGGACGGGTGCAAAGATCTACCTCGGTGCCCGCGCCGAGGCCGAATTCGAGTTCATCCCGGTCAAGGAAGGCGACGTGGTCGAATTCGGCGACGTCCGCCTGAAGATCCTGGAAACTCCGGGACACACGCCGGAAAGCATTTCGATTCTGGTCTACGACCTGCGAGTGAGTGACGAACATCCGCACGCGGTCCTGACCGGCGACACGCTGTTCGTCGGCGACGTCGGCCGGCCGGATCTGCTGGCCTCCATCGGTTACTCCGCCGAACAACTCGCTGAGATGCTCTACGATTCGCTGCACAACAAACTGATGAAACTGCCGGACGACACGCTGGTGTATCCCGCTCATGGCGCCGGATCGCTGTGCGGCAAGAACATCAGCGACGAAACAGTGTCCACGATCGGCGAACAGCGGCGATACAACTATGCGTTGCAGCCGATGTCGAAGGAAGAGTTCATTCGGCTGGTCACTGCGGATCAGCCCAAGGCTCCCGACTACTTCGTGTACGACGCGATCAAGAACCGGCAGCAGCGACCGACTCTGGAGGAGGTGCTGCAGCGTGAGCTGAAGCCGCTGGATCTGGACACCGTGCTGCGGATGCACTCCGAGGGCGCTCAACTGCTGGACGTTCGCGACGCGGCCGAATTCGACGGCGCTCACCTGAAGGGGGCGCTCAATATCGGCCTGCGGGGCAAGTTCGCTCCGTGGTGCGGTACCCTGCTCAGTCACGACCGGCCGATCGTTCTGATCGGCGACGAGGCGCAGGTCCAGGAGGCGGCCATGCGTCTGGGCCGCATCGGCTTCGATAACGTCGCTGGCTATCTGAAGGGCGGCATGCGAGCCGTCGAAGCGCGTCCGGACCTGGTCGAAGTGACACAACGTATCACGGCACGCGCTTTGCATGAGCGGCTGCAGCAAGGCGAGCCCACTCACGTGCTGGACGTGCGATCGGCGAAAGAACGCCGGGCGGACGGCTTCATCGCCGGCAGCATGAACATTCCGCTCGACGAACTCCGCGATCGCGTCGACGAAGTGCCGCGGGACGCGGTCGTTGCGGTGCATTGTGGCAGCGGCTACCGCTCGGCCATCGCCTGCAGCCTGTTGCAGGCTCGC
>RFHO01000477.1 GCA_003696385.1 Planctomycetota bacterium
ATACGCGGAACTGGGACTGCAGGAGCACAAGTCGTCCGCTGCCCTGATCAGCGAGCTGGAAGCGGCCGGGTTCACCATCCGCCGCAATGTTGCCGGCATGCCCACGGCCTTCGTGGCTTCTTTCGGCGAAGGGCGTCCGGTGATCGGAATCCTGGCCGAATACGACGCGCTGCCGGGCATGTCCCAGGACGTCGTGTCCTATCGCAAGCCGATCGAGGAGGGCGCTCCCGGTCATGCCTGCGGCCACAGCGGGCTGGGCGCGGGTGCTTTGGGAGCGGCACTCGCCGTACGCCACGCCCTTCAGCGCCACGGTCTGAAAGGCACGATTCGCCTGTACGGGACTCCCGCCGAAGAAACCGCGATCGGCAAGGTCTACATGTTGCTGGCCGGCGAATTCAAGGACCTCGACGTCTGCCTGCACTGGCACCCTTCGACGAAAAACGGCGTCTGGGCCGGCAGTTCAAAGGCCCTGGTCTCCGCCAAGTTCACCTTTCACGGCCTCTCGGCCCACGCCTCGGGGAATCCCGAAAAAGGCCGCAGCGCTCTGGACGCCGTGGAGCTGATGAACGTGGGTGTCAACTACATGCGCGAGCACGTCGCCGAGGACGCCCGCTTGCACTATGTGATCACCGACGGCGGCGGAGCTCCCAACGTCGTTCCCGCCAAAGCCACCGTGTGGTACTTCGTCCGCGCCGACTCGCACGAAGACGTCGAACGGTACTTCGCCTGGGTGGTGGACATCGCCCGAGGCGCCGCCCTGATGACACGCACCAGAATGGAGTACCACGTCGATACCGATTGCCACGAACTGATCCCCAACACGCCGCTGGCCGAACTCCTCCAGACATACCTGCAGCGCGTTGGACCGCCGAAATTCTCGCCGCAGGAACTGGAGTTCGCCCGGCGGCTCCAACAGCCGTTGATCGAAGAGTTCAAGGCCCGTCTGCCCGAACCCTTGGAGACGAAGGTTCTCTCGCTGCAGGAAGGCCGCAAGCCGAGCAAGGGATCCACCGACGTGGGCGACATCAGTTGGTTCGTACCCACCGGTGGCATCCGCACCACCTGCTTTGCCGCCGGCAGCCCCGGACACAGTTGGCAGAACGTGGCCTGCATCGGGTCGAGCATCGGCGAAAAGGGAACGCTCTACGCCGCCAAGGTGCTGGCCGCCGCCGCCCTGCACCTGTTCGAACACCCCGAAGCCATCGCGTCCGCCAAAGCCGACTTCCAGCAGCGCATCCGCAACCGCAAGTACACCACGTTGATCCCCAAGGGCCAGAAACCGCCCGTCCGCATCCGCTGAATCGATGGTCCGCCGCGATCCGGGCCGACGCCCGGCAACGCCGGCTTCCCCGCCAACCGAAAGGCCGCATCATGACGCATTCAACACGTTCATCGGGCCTCCGCACTGCGTGCCCCGGCTCCCGAGCCGCCTCCCGGCGGTACCTCGCCCCCGGCACGCTCAGCCGGCGCCGGTTCCTTTTGCAAAGCCTCGCCGGCGGCATGTGCGGATCGGCCGCGTTCGCCGTCGTCGTCCGGGGCCAGGAAGCCGCCCCCGCGGCGCGCGTCGAGGACCGGCGGGTGATCAGTCGTCAGCCGCAGTACTACCACGGCTGGCCGACGCTCACGCGCCGCAAGAACGGCGAACTGTGGGTCGTCTATTCCGGCGGACGCGAAGCGCACGTGTGTCCATTCGGCCGTGTCGAAGCGATGAAATCCCGCGACAACGGCCAGAGCTGGACGTGGCCCCGCGTCCTGCGCGACAGCGACATCGACGACCGCGACGCGGGCATACTCGAGACGGCCAACGGCTCGCTGCTGGTCACCTCGTTCACCTCGCTGGCTTTCGAACGCTACCTTTCGGCCGCGGAACAGCGCGGCTCCGACGACCCCCAGCGTTGGCCGGCCGAACGCCTCGCCGCCTGGAAAGCCGCCCGCGACCGGCTGACCCCCGAACAGCGGCAGGCGATGCTCGGCGTGTGGATGTGGCGTTCCACCGACGGCGGCATGACCTGGTCGGCACCCTACCGCTGCCTGGTCAACAGTCCGCACGGCCCGATCCAGCTCGCCGACGGCCGCGTCCTGTACGCCGGCAAGGCCCTCTGGGACGACCCGCCGCGCGTAGGCGTGTGCGAATCGACCGACGACGGCCGGACGTGGAAATGGCTTGCCGAGATCCCCGAACGCCCCGGTGATCGCAGCCGCAACTACCACGAACTCCACGCCGTCGAAACCCGCTCCGGCCGGCTCGTCGTCCACATCCGCAACCACAATCCACAGAACAACCTCGAGATTCTCCAGACCGAATCGAGCGACGGTGGCAAGACCTGGTCCACGCCGCATCCGATCGGCGTCTGGGGCCTCCCCTCGCACCTGCTGCGGCTGCGCGACGGGCGACTGCTGATGTCCTACGGCCATCGCCGGCCGCCGTTCGGCAACCAGGCCCGCATCAGCGAAGACGAAGGCCGCACCTGGTCCGCGCCGATCGTCATCTCCGACGACGGCCGCGGCGGGGACCTCGGATACCCCTCGACCGTCGAACTCGACGACGGTTCGCTCCTCACCGTCTGGTACGAGCTGATGGCCCAGCCACGCGGCCGCGCCGTCCTCCGCCAGGCCCGCTGGCGCCTCGCCTGACTTCCCCGTCGCACCGCAGCACGTCGCCGCCTCGCATCGGACGGGCCGATCAGACCGGAGCGCCCGCCGGCGACCACGCGCTCCACATCGACGCCGGCACAGAAACGCGCTGAGGAAGCTCGCCAGGTCGCGGAGCGATTCAGCATCGACCGGTGTTCGGCCGCCAGTCGCATCGGTTTGTCGCCCGGAATCCGCGCCGGGAAAGGGTTGCGTTCGCGCCGAGGCACCGATGCGGTGGCCCGGCGTCTGAAGCAGGCGATTAAAGGCATCGATGACCGGGAGGCGGCGCGTCAGGCACTGATTGAGGAATTGGCAGCAATCCGAAACGAAATCCTCAACGGCACTTTCCCGCCTAAATGAGGAGACGGTTGATGAACTACTATCGTTACCGCCCCGACGCCAATAACTACGCGGGCATCGGCGTTCCCCACGAAGACGACGCGCGCGTCACCAAGGTTCATTACACGGACGAGCCATTGCTGGACAGCTGGACGCCCCCGGTGGCATTCGAGTTCGAGGACAATCCACCAAAGCAGGGCGACTTCCCAAGCCTGAGCAATTTCTGGCGGATCCCGGTCATGAGCCAGCGGGCGTGGGATGCGCTGCAACCGCTGATCGGCTATTGCTGCGAGGCGTTGCCGATCATCCATCCCAGTGGCAAGCCGTACTACATCATCCACGTCATGGAGACGATCGACGCACTGGACGAAGAGCGTTCCGAACTGACCCGCAACCGTGTGACCGGTCGTGTCAATCGGATCTACCGCTACGCTCTTAAACCCGAGTTGTTGCGGGCCAAACACATCTTCAAGCTGCCCCGCGAAAGCGGTGGCGAGCTGCTGGTGGACGATGCCTTCCGCGCTGCGGTCGAGGAACACGGCCTGAAAGGCCTGCTGTTCAATCCG
>RFHO01000478.1 GCA_003696385.1 Planctomycetota bacterium
CATCCCGACTATTACTTTCCGAAAACATTCGGCAAGCAGTTCGAGCTGCCGCGGACGCTCAAGTCGCTCGAGTGGCTGAAGGACCGCCTGACGATCATCTCGCACACCGACCACGCCATGAAGAGCGGTCACGGCAAAGAGATTTCGTTTCTCAGCGGTGTGCTGCCCGAACAGGCGGCGGCGTTTCCCGAGAAAAACCTGTCGGTCGATCAGCTCATCGCACGCCACATGACCGGCAAGACGCGGTTCCCCTCGGTCAACGCCGCGCTGGAGCGGGGAATCCGCATGAGCTGGAATGCCAACGGCGTCGAAGTCGAGCCGATCACCGATCCGCAGAAGCTGTTCGACCACCTGTTTCTGAATCTGACGCCGGCGGAAAAGCAGATGCGCCGGCGACTGCTCGACCGCAACGCCAGCATTCTGGATTCGGTGCGCGAGCAACTGGCTCGCGTGCAGAGCAAGGCGAGTGCGGCGGATCGCCAGCGGCTGGAGCAGTTCGCCGAATCGATCCGATCGCTGGAATCGAATCTGGCCGAGCGCAAGCGGTGGATCGATCGCGACAAGCCGGCCTTCGACATCTCCGGCTATTTCGACGGCGAGGTGACCATCGAGCGGCGCTACGAGGCGATCTTCGACATGATCGCCTACGCGCTGGAAACCGATCTGACCCGCGTGGCCACCGTCGCATTTCCCAACGAGCTGAGCTACACCGATCTGGGCGTCACACGCAGCTATCACGCGTGCACGCACAACGGCAAGAAGCCGGAACTGGTCGAGCAGTTGATCACGATCGAGTCGTTTCAGATCGCGCAGCTATCGCGGATGCTCAAGCGACTGGATTCGATCCGTGAACCCGGCAGTGACGGTTCGCTGCTGGACCACACGATCGTGTTGTTCGGCAGCGGCATGGGCTACGGCGGCACGCATTCGAACCGCAATCTGCCGATCCTGGTCGCCGGCGGAGGCTTTCGGCATCGCGGCCACGTGGATGCACGCGACAGCGGCGGCGACAACATGCCGCTGTGCAATCTGTTCGTCACGCTGCTGCAACGCATCGGCATCGAGCGCGATCGGTTCGGCACCAGCACGGGAACGTTCGATCTGAGCTGGTCGTAGGCGCGTCGTTGCGGCGCACCGGGCCGCTTCGGCAAAAAACGCGGAGCGTCGCTGCCGCCGGCCGGTGCGAAGGCCGACGGGCTGGAGGATCATCGGAGTGCAGGTTGTTGAGAGTAATCGGTTGCGGAATGAAAACGACCAGGATGATTGAATCGCTTCGTCTGGCGGGACTGATAGCCGTTGTCTGCGCGATTGCGTCGCCGGTCGCGAGAGCCCAGGTCGCGGTGCTTCAGACGCATTGCGCGAAGTGTCACGGGGGAGAGATGCCGAAAGGCGGATTTCGCATTGCGGATCTGGGCCGGCATCCCGATGAGCAAACGATCGACCTGTGGGTGACGGCTCTGGATTTCGTCGAGGCGGGCGAGATGCCGCCGGCGGAAGCGGCCCGGTTGACCGACGGGCAAAAGTCGGCGATCGCCGATTTTCTTCGCCGCGAGATTCGCAGCTTCGAGTCGGCCAAGCGGCGGATTGAACGTGCTCCGGCTCGGCGATTGAACAACCGCGAGCTGGCCAGGGCGGTGGCCGACGTGCTGATGATCGAGGACGTCGGCACACACCAGCCGCTGGGCAATCTGATCAGCGACACGCTCTACCAGGGCTTCGACACCAACGGCGAGGCGCTGGGCATGAGCGAATTTCATCTGGAGCAGTATCTGGAAGCGTTCCGCAAGGTGATTGATGCGACGATTCTGGCCGGGCCGCGGCCGCCCAGCGCGGTGTATCGCGTGCCGCCCGGCGAGTTGCGGATGACCAGCCTGTCTCAAAACAGCAAGCGGCGGCCGCGCGGCATTCATGAGGATTTTGTTGATTTTCACGATCCGCGGCTGCGGATTTACTTCCACAACTTCGATCGCGCTCCGCACACCGGCTGGTATCGCATCAAGATCCGGGCCACCGGCGTGGATCGCGGTGTGTACGACCAGGAGCAGACGGGCATCTACGGCGGCGACCCGATTCGGCTCAGCGTGCACATGGGCGATCGCGTGCGCACCTTCGACTTGCCCGACGGGGAAGTGAGGGAGATTGTGTTGACCGAGTGGTTGGCTGCGGGCACACGCATCGAACTGTCGTATCCGACCGATGGCTTGCGGCTGCGGGGCAACGGCAATTTCAAGTTTCAATATTCGATCGCCCACGACTATCTGCGGGAGCACGATCCGCAGTTGTACCGGCAAGTGGTGCGTCGGATCGCGGAGCGGGCCCCGGAGCGAACCCGGCGCAACGTCGCACACTGGAGCCACTGGGTCGACTACTGGCAAGGTCCGCGGCCGCGGGTGTTCGGCGCGGAAGTCGAAGGGCCGTTTTACAAGTCGTGGCCGCCCGAGCGGCAGAGGGCTCTGCTGGGACCGAACCCCGACCCGCAGCGGGCCGCCGAGATTCTGCAGCCGCTGGCCGAACGTGCCTGGCGGCGCGCGGTTTCCATCGACGAACTGCAGCCGATCGCTCGGTTGGTCCAGGCCAAGGCGGCGGAGGTGCCGGCGATCGAGGCGTTCAAAGAGGGCGTCATCGCCATTTTGATGTCGCCGTCTTTCCTGATGGTGTACACCGATGAAGGCACGGCCGCCGATCGCTCCGCCACGAAATTGAGTTTGGTGTTGCGAGGCACGATTCCGGATCGGCGGCTGCGTCAACTGGCGGCCGGCGGGCGGCTGGACAGCTACGACCAGGTACTGGCCGAACTGCGTCGCATGCTGGTCCGCGGCGAAGCGGATGAGTTCCTGCGAACGTTCCCGTATCAATGGCTCCAACTCGACCGGATCAACTTCATGGCGCCCGATCCGGACCGGTATCGGCATTTCGATCGCAAGCGGGTGAGCGACGACATGGTGGAAGAAGTGCGGCAGTTCTTCCGCTATGCCGTGAAGAACAACGTGCCGGTGCCGGAGCTGTTGACGGCCGACTATTCGCTGATCAACGCGGACCTGGCCAAGGTGTACGGCGTGACCGACGTGCCGCCCGACTCACGGTTTCGCAAATACACGTTCACCGACGGCCGGCGCGGCGGGTTTTTGGGCATGGGCGCGTTCTTGACGCTCACCGCCGACACGATGTCCACCTCGCCGATCCATCGCGCGGTGTATGTGATGGAGAACTTCATGGGCATTCATCCGGCGCCGCCGCCGGGCGACGTGAATATCCGCGAACCGGACATTCGCCAGGCGCGCACGATTCGCGAGATCCAGGCAGCTCATCGGAAAGATACGGTCTGCGCATCGTGCCACGAGACGATCGATCCGTGGGGCTTTGCGTTCGAGAACTTCGACCCCGCCGGGGCTTGGCGCGACTTTTACACCGAGCACATCCCGCCCAGGCCGCCGCGGGCGGAGCTGGCAAAGTTGGCCGAAGAAGACCGGCGGCGGGCGGCCCAGGGGCTGCCGCCGTTGCCCAAGCCGTGGGAGATGAAGCCGCTGCCGATCGACGCGTCCGCCCGCTTTCGCAATGGCCTGGCCTATCGCGACATCACCGAGTTTCGCCGGCTGATGAAACTGCCGGTCAACCGCGACCGCTTCGTCCGTTGCTTCATCGTCAAACTGTTGACGTTCGCCAATGGCGTCGAGCCGCGGGACTACTCGCGCGTGCAAGACATCGTGGCCCAATCGGCGCAGCACGACTATCGGATCGTCGAGACGATTGCTGCGGTGCTGGACAGTCCTTTGTTTCGCGAGGAACGGATCGGGACCGGTGTTTCACCAGGTGCGGAGTCGCGCCGATAAGTATTGTGAAAGCCCGTGCGTCACGGCGTGCGGGCCGCATGTTGCGGTGCCTTGCAGCGATTGCTGTTGTCGGGCCGCTCGCCCTTCCGACCGGCGCGAAAAAGACGAACCGCAGCCGCCCCGACGCTGAGTGCGAAGAAGAAGCCCGGCCGCCACGCCGCGCGGCCCGAAGAGCACGAAGCGCGGCGGCTCGGAGTCCCGTCACGCGGTTCGGCTGCGGAGATGCGCCACGACGTGGCAGCAGTCGGTCGGCTTCTGTGTGCGGCACTGCTCCAGCGCGGCCTTGAGCACTTTTCGCACATGCCGCAGGTCTTTCAGCCGCGCTTCGATGTCCTCCAGCCTCGCCTCGATCAGACTCTGCACGTCGCCGCATTTCGGCGGGGCTCCGGATGCGTCGGCCAGCAGCGCGCGGATGTCGTCGAGCGTAAAGCCGATCGCCTGAGCCGCCTTGATGAACCGCAGCTTCTCCAGCGAGGCCCGGCCGTAAAGCCGATAGTTGCCCGCGCTGCGGCCTTCCGGTTCCAGCAACCCGATCCGTTCGTAATACCGGACTGTCGTCGTCGGGATGCCGGCGTTCGCGGCGAGTTGACTGATCGTGAACTGATCGGACGGCGGCATGTGTTCGCCCTTTCGATGGCTGTGCGGGTCGGACTGAACGCCCACGCGTTCAAATGTGGGCGCGAGCCGGAAGCGGAGCGGCGCAAGCCGCCCGGTTTTCTGCGGAGACGGCGTCCGCCACACCGGAGGGCTCGCGCCCTGCCGCTTCCAAATGAAACGGCAACGGGTTTAGACCGGCGGGGCGAAGCTCTTCCGATTTTCGCTTGACCTTGCACCGAAGTGCAACGTCGATAATGCGGGACAGAGGGAATCCGGGCCTCCGCGCCGCGGCAAGCGCGGACAACCGGATGGCCCGTCACGCATCGCCCGTCACGCATCGCAAAGGAGCACACAGATGGCCGACACCGCTGTTGAGTCCGTTTCGAAACCGACCGTGCAAACACACTGCCCGGAATGTGGTCACAAGGGAAAGCGCGTCAGCGTCGTGACGCTGCGTGCGCTGTTGAAGCCCGAGTTTGTTGAACGGCTGGGCGAAGCCTCGGAAACGAGCGGCGATTGCTGCAGTTCGGACACACCGGG
>RFHO01000078.1 GCA_003696385.1 Planctomycetota bacterium
ACCGGATGCGATTGTTTGCAGTACGTCGAAGAACGCCGCAGCGAACCGTGGCCCGTCGCTCAACGCCGATCGCGCCACGCGATCGCGGAGTGTCCGCCGGTATTCTTCCAGCCGTTCCGGAGCGTGCGCCAGGTCACACGCGCGACGGACATAGTCGTCGGCCGACGCGGCGATCAGCTCGGTCAGCCCGGCCGCACTGAGGATGCTGGCGCTCATCCGCCCGGCAAATCGGTCGCCAGGAAAGGTGAGCACCGGCACTCCCATCCACAGGGCTTCACAGGTCGTCGTTCCACCACCATAGGGCGTGGTGTCCAAGGCGATGTCGATCCGGGCGTATTCTGCGAGGAACCGCTCCAGGGGAACGGTCGGGGGCAACAGGTCGATTCGCTGCGGATCGATTCCCGCCTCGGCAAACCGCCGCGCCGTCAACTGGCGTGTGCCGGGATCGGTCAGGGCGAGCGCCTTCAGAACAAGCCGAGCATCGGGAATCTCCCCGAGGATCCGCGCCCACAGCCGGACGGTCGTGTCGCTGAGCTTCGACAGATGGTTGAAGGATCCAAAGCTGACGCAGCCCCGTTTCCGGAACGGTGGAGGCGCTACTTCCGGCGCATTCTCCGGTGGGTGATAGCACAGAAAACACCGCGGCAGCCGATAGACCCGCTCGGTGTACAGAGGGCCGTGTTCCGCAGGCACGACCCACGGATCCGCTATGATCGCATCGACACAGGAGAGTCCGGTGGTTCCCGGATATCCGAGGTACACCACCTGTTTCGGCGCCGGCCGCCGGACCAGCACGCCGGCCCGGTTGGCGGCCGTGTGGCCGCCGAGGTCCACCAGGACGTGCAGCGCATCGGAGCGGATTTGCCGAGCGAGTTCGGAATCGCTCAGCGCCCCACAGTCCCGCCAGTGGTCGGCCGTCTGACGCAACGCCCGCGTCACGTCGTCACCGCCGTCGGCACCGTGATAGCACCACACCTCGAGCTTGCGGGGGTCACGATACCGCAACAAGCGGCGGAGGAAATAACCCACGGGATGCCGGCGGAAATCGGCCGAAAGGAATCCCACGCGGAATCTGTCGCACGAAACCGCGACAGCGACCGGTTGCTCCGATGCCACCGCATTTTCCGTGTCGGCAGCGCCGTCTTCGGCGTGCGGCTCGTTGCCGCCCCCGCCGGGCACACGGATGGACGCCACAGGGTCATCCGGTTGTGACGAGCCGCCCGGTGTCGACCGGCGCATGTTCACCGGCTGCCTTGAACCGGCCGCAGCAATCTCGCATGCCCGAAGCACGTTCTGCTCGATCCGCAGTGCCAACTTGCGGTGCAGTTCGGTGATTTCGCGTGGGCTCAGGTGATCGGCATACAGCGAGGAAAACAGGATGTTCGAAAGCAGGCGATTGTTGTCCGGTCGGAGTGCCGCCGCTTGGTGAAAGGCGTCCAGGCCTTCGCGCAGCCGCGCCTGTTCGACCAGTCCGAAGCCGATCAGATTCCACCCCTCGGCCCTCGTCCGGGCATCCTTCAGCAATGACCGGGCGAGCTGCAGCGATTCCGTGATGTGGCCCGTTTCCATCAACGTGTGGGCCAGCAGCACGCGCAGGCCAACTTCGTGCGGTCTTTCGGAAACCGCACGCCGCAAAAGCCACACAGCCTCGGCGATCCTTCCCCGCTGCTTGAGCTGGTGCACTCGGTCGACCACCGAGCCCGCGGCGGGGCCGCCGTGCGGCGGCGGGACCGGGACCTGTCCGCGGTGGCGTGTCCTCGCGTCCGTCGCCGACGCTGCAGGCGAACCGAAGTCCGTCGCGGGGATCCGGCTCAGACCGGCCGCACGGGCGATGAATTCCGCGTTCAGACCGGGGCGTCGGCCGTAGCGTCGGATGAACGACGCCTCCGACGCAGCGTACTCGGGATCCTCGTCGTGCCGATCCGCAAGCGGCTGGTGATGCAGGACCGGAGTGTCGACCACCCAGCAGGCCGGCGGCCGCCCGGACAGAGCTGCGCGTAACGAAGCGTTGTAAGTGAAAGCAACGTCGTAGAAATGACGTCCGAACGCCTCATCCCAACAAGCCAACAGCTCGTCCACCGTCCACCCGGCGTCGGCCAGCAACCGTTCATTGCGACAGACGGCGATCAGGCAGCCGTCGAGTACGATTGCCGGACCGGGCGGACCGAAGACGAGTTCGGTGCACTCCGCCGGACCGCTGTTCGCCGAGCCGGACCGCTCACCCACGGCGGCCGCGGTTCCGGTCGTCGTGCCGGGTGTCGCCGCCAGATGCCGCACACGCCCACGGAGCGAGGTCGGCCGGTGCGGCAAGCCCCGCCACCAACGCCCAAACGACGGGCTGTAAACGGCCGCTCCGGCGACGCCCGCAATCGGCCCCGTCCCCAGATGCTTCGCGACCCGTTCGGCGAAATCGCGCCACTGCAGAATCTGCAGATCATCGTGCTTGAAGACCACCACGTCCGCGTCGCTGGCGGCGAATGCGTCGCGCCAGCACCGGGACAGCCGCCCGTCGGTGCACATGACCGTCCGCGAGCGCGCGGGATGACCGGAATCATCGGCCGGAACGGGGAAGCGATCCCGGTCTCCGGGACGCACGGGCACGACGACTTCGAACTGCACGTGGTACGTCCATTCCTGCAGGCCAGCCTGGCTTCGCGCGCCGTTGCGGCGGCACGTCGGTCGGTCGTCACTCGACCGCCTGATCCGCCTCGGCGACCTCGCCCACCGACGCCGGATCCGCCGGCTCGGTCGCGTTCAGCGTCTGTTCCGGCCCGACCCGGAGCACGCGGCGAATCTCATCGGTCTTGAAGCCGATCGCCATGGGCATCCGCACGCCCGGCAGCACGACCACATCGTAGAGTTCCTCGATGAAGCCCTCGATCCGCAGCCAATGCACGGCGTCGCCGCTGCGGAGGTCGATCACGTGTACGCCGCAGCGTGGTTCGGCCCCGTGACGCTGCAGTTCGACGTCCAGAGCCAGCCCCGAAAACGTGCGGTTGTGCCGGGGTTTCGACAAACCCACGATGGCAAAATCCCCGACGAACGTCAGCCCGCGGAGATAACCCGGACAGAAGGCCACCCGCTCGAACCGTCGATTCCGCTCGTCGACATAGCCGAAGTAACCGCTGCCGGAATCGAGCAACCACAGCCGCCCGCGGTACCACCGGGGCGAATGGGGCATCGAAAGCCCTTCCACCACAAGCTCACCCGTAGGGACATCAATCACCACGCCTCCGTCCGCTCGACGGTCGCGCCATCCGTCGGCCACGTTCGAACGGCTGACGGCCGTCACCCAGCGCGGAGACCCGTCCTTCATCGCCAGCCCGTTCAGATGACAGCGATCCTCCGCTGCCAACCGATCCAGAAACGGCGGCTTCCACAGCGGCACGAAGCTGTGGGTTTCGCTCACGGTCGCCAGACATCCGAACAACGTGTTGACGAACACCACCCGCCCGTCACCGTCCACCGCAATGTCATGGATGTCCAGGTCCCCAGTCACATACCCGACCTGGGGCACGTAAACACGGTCGTATCCGTCGAAAGACTGGCCGGGATCGAGCACGTTTTCAAACCGCCAGAGCTGATACAGCGAACTCATCCACAGCGTCTGGCCCGCGCCGTCCGCCCACAGTCCCATGCAGCGGTTGAAGGTCCGTTCGAAAATCGACAGACGCCCGCTCGGCTGCACGCCGATCAGGAACAGCTTCCCCGCCTGGTAGGTTGTCAGCGCCAGCGACACCGATTGCTCGACCATCCACTGTGGAAGCTGCCGAGATCCGATCAGCTCCACGTTCACCGGCGCCGGGCTCGCCTGTGACATACCGCGTCGTCCCTCGTTTCCGGTCGGAATCGTCCCGTGGTCGCGTCTAAAGTACCACTTCGCCCGCCGCCACAAAACCCGCTGGGATGGCAAGCCGACCGATTTCTCCGGTGCAGTGACGATGGAGGCCCACTGAAACGGCTCCGGTCCGCCACACCACGCGCCGCCAGGTGGAACGCCCGGCCAGACCTGCGGAAACCGTCGACGGCCCGAGCGTCCGCAAAAGCAAACAGCCCGCGGCGACGTCGCCACGGGCTGTTGTCGGAAGCCAGTCGGGGTGACTGGATTTGAACCAGCGACCTCTACGTCCCGAACGTAGCGCTCTAGCCAAGCTGAGCTACACCCCGATGTGCCCGTCGCAGGGACGATCCCACAGGCTCCCCGCTGCACGGGCGACGTATTGTATCGACGCGATGGAACCGGTCAACGTACGACGGGCGGACCCCGCACCGCACTCCCGACGCCCCCAAGCTTTGCCGGGCCTGCCGGTCACTCCAACGACGACCGGCGATGAACTCGGTGCGTCTCTGCCCTCAAACAGCCGCATCCGCGCGGCGTCACGTCCACGGGGCCCTCCGCGATATCCGGCCAGCGCTGCGGCTCCGACGGCCGGATCGGATCGACCGGAACCGTTCACAGGGCGTTTCCGGACTCGTTCACGGGCTGGCCGGTGGCGGATTGTCGTCGTCGGTCGCCGCCACGATCGCGACCGTCCCTGCGGCAATGGCCACACCAGCGAACACGGCGGCCGCGACCCAACCGGGGTTGTTCGCAATGAAGGCCGGAACGGGCAATTGACCGCGGACCACCCGCGGCTGATGGACCAGCGTCGCCGTCCCGTCCGCGGCCGGCGGCGCCGCATCCGCGGCCCACACGCGACAGGGCACGACGTTGGACGCCGTCGCCAGATGATACGTTCCCGGAGTCACGTTGCGGATGCCAAAGACGCCGGCTTTGTCGGTCACCGCGACGGCCAGCGCGCGATCCCCACGCAAAAGCGCCACTCGAACACCGGCAGCCGGCGTTCCCTGAGGCGTGAGCACCCGCCCCGTCAGTAGCTTTCCGTCGCCAAGGGCGATGTCCAGCGGCCGTTGCAACGCCGCACCGTCAACGACCGCCCCCGCACGACCCGCGTCCTGCCGGGCAGCGGGCGCCGGGGCCGCGCCGGCCTGTGCCGCCGCCGCTTCCTCGCGGCTCCGCGTCCGAGAACCCGCCTCACCGGCCATCAGTTGCACCGGGCAAAGCAGGCCGACGCTCGCCACACCAGCCAGAAACCATCCCCATCCCGATCGTGTCCCGTACTCCATTCTGACCTCCCTGTCCAACGGACTGCATCGATTCGGTGATCTGCCGCGATCGCCGCAGCGACAGATCGAAATGGCCGGCAGCACCATCCTGGCTGGTGTGATGCCGGCGTTTCTCTCTGTTCGGCCTCCAGGTTTGCCCAATCCGGTCTGCCCCACGGCCGAGGTCCGGCCGGTTTGCCATTTCACGGACTGGCTGGCGGCGGATTGTCGTCGCCATTCGCGGCCGCGATGCCGACGGGAATCGCGATCGCCGCGGCGACCACCGCCAGGCTCCACAGCGGGCTGAGCCCGAAAAGACCGGTCGAATCCCCCAGCAGAGGCGGGCCGATCTGCGCCCGCACCACCCGCCGGACAACCACCTTTGCGGTCCTTTGCGCGCTCGGCGGCGCCGTGCCATTGGCCCAGATCCGGCAGCGCACCGCCGCCGTCGAAGCAACCAGAACGTAGGCTCCCGGTGCGACGTCCGAGAACACGACCCGGCCGTGATCGTCGGTCCGCCCCGAAAGGAATGTTCCGGTCGAAGAGTGCAGCCGAACGGCGACACCGCCCGCCGCGGTTCCCTGAGCGTCCCGCACCAGTGCTTCGAACCGGCCGGTCGGCGACAACTCCACGTCCACGGCGTGCTCCATGGTGCCGGTGGCATCACGCCGTCCGGCGCTCGGCACCTCGGCAGCGGGTGCGTCGCCTCGACGCGATTCGATCACCACCCGCTCGGTCGCCCACGCGGGCTGTTGCACCAACAGTCCCACGCACGCCGCCCCGGCAAACAGTGCTTGCCAGGTTGGCACGCCGCGAGCCATCATCGATCCGTGCCCTCCGATGGTTTTCCATTCATACAAAGGGAGTTCACATCCGCTGGTACCGGTCGCGGCAGGCTTGCGTCGCTGCGATCGCATCGACCGGGGCGCGGAGCGGTGCTTGTTTCTCGCTTCACCAGTGGAAACGTGATTCGCCGGATGAGCGTCGTGGAGGGGCCCGTCGCAAGGACGGGGCGTCGTGAAGGGAGCGGGGTTGTAGTGGCTACGGCCAAGGGGCTCAAGACCGATTTTCCGGAAAACGCGGCCGTGTTCGACAAACCGCGTCCGTTGTGGTAACGATCCAATCGGTGGCACGCGGACCGTCGGAACGTCCGCCGCCGATTCCCGACCTGGTGCACAGATGCGCCGACGCGCAGACCAGAGTGCCGTCCGTTGCGGGAGAGGATACAGATGAAACTGGCGATCACCGGTGCAACGGGATTCCTGGGCCGCTACATCGTGCGTGCTGCGCTGCAAGCCGGCCATGCCTGCCGCTGTTGGTATCGCAGCGAACAATCGCGCATCCGTCTCGAAGACCTCGACGATGGCATCGAATGGGTTCACGGGGAACTGCGCAAGGCCGATACCGCATTCGAACTCGTTCGCGGCTGCGACGCGCTGGTGCATGCGGCCTTGTACCGCGCGGGGACCTCGTTTCGCGGCGGCGAAGGCGATCTGCTGACCTTCACGGACAAGAACGTGCTGGGGTCGCTCGAACTGTTCGAAGCGGCTTTTCATCAAGACGTTCGCCGCATCGTCTACATCTCCAGCTGCGCCGTCCACGAACGGATTCTGGACGACCGCCCCCTGGACGAAACACACCCTCTGTGGCCGCTGACGCACTACGGGGCGCATAAGGCGGCGGTGGAAAAGTTCGTCCACAGTTTCGGCTACGGCCAGGGCCGCCCGATCTGCGCGTTGCGTCCGACCGGAATCTACGGGATCGCCAGCCCGCCGCGCGCATCCAAGTGGTTCGATCTGGTGCAGCGCGTCGTGCGCGGCGAACCGGTGGAGTGCCGCCGCGGCGGGAAGGAAGTGCATGCCGCCGACGTCGCCAAGGCCGTGCTGTTGCTGTTGAACGCTCCGGAGGAAGCGATCCGCGGCGAAGCGTTCAACTGTTACGATATGTACGTGTCCGAATACGACGTGGCGACGATCGCCGCAGAGCTGGTCGGTCACAGTCCTCCGATCGAGGGCGGACCGACACGACCGAAGCACCAGATCGTCACCGAGAAAATCCGCCGGCTGGGGATGCAGTTCGGCGGCGAACCACTGCTGCGGGAAACGATCGCCCAACTGGTCGCCGAAGCATCGCAATGACACTCCGCGAAGCTCGCCGCCGGCGGCCGGCACATCGGCGAACACCCTGCACGGTGCTCGGCGGTTGCGGAAACGATCCTCACGGTCGAACCGTGCGGTTCGTGTCACGCCGCACCGCTGCGTGCCACACCGTGTCCGCCCCGCAATCGCTTCGACGGCTCGGACACCCGCAGACGGCGATCACAGCATTCGGCCGCAATCGAGGTCACCAGATGCAACGGTCTGGAATCGACCCACCGTTCCGAAAACGGCGACGACGCACCCCGGCCGCCAAATCGCCGAATCGGCGGCACGCGGGCCGTCACGGCGACCGTTCGGGGCTGGCTCCGGTGGAGCTGGTGCTGGTTCTGCCGCTGATGCTGTTCCTGATGGGGCTGATGATCATCATTGGCACGCAGGGGGCGTGGTCGGTGCGAACGGCGATCACCGCGCGTCACGTTCAGTGGCGGCAACTTCGCCCTCGCCGGCGCGACAACGACCCACTGCCATCGTTCTGGCCGACATCCGCCGCGGCGCGGGTCGAAAACAATCAGCCTCCGCCCTTCCCGGACGATCCGCTGGGCCCGTTTCCCGTGGTTCGCGGTCCGCTGCTGTTCGATCCGCTCACCGGTACGTCCCTGGTAGTGAACACCGAAGTGTTCGACATGCAGCGCGGCTGGACGCATGGGGCGGCGGAGGTCGAAAGGCCGTTTCCGGTTCTGGGACGAATGCCGCCCCGCCGGTCGCACCTCAGACGCGCCGCGGCGATTCTCGACAACCAGTGGGAGTTCTGGCAGACCGGTCTGCGAAGTGTTTTCGGCCGTCGGGTTCCCGTGCTGTTCCCCGAAGACCTCTCCGCGGCGCTGCAGTCACAGGCCGCCGCGTATGCACAGGCCGCGATCGCCCTCTGGCAATTCGCCACGCATCCGGACCTGCATCCACTGGACAACGACGACGAATTGCGTAATCCGCCTCCGAGCTTTCCGCCGTACGCCCCGCCGTACGGGCTGGGAGCCGCTCCGGACTATCACCTGCCCGCCGACCCCGCCCTCCGCCGACGGTTACTCAACCCCCACGTGCTGTGCACCGATGACCTCGACGAACTGCAGACTCGACTCGCCACACCGCTGGTCGACGAAATCCGCCATCTGCCGCACCGCATCACACGCGATTTCCTGAGGATGTATCGCGGCCATCTGAACCTGATCCAGCAGTTGAAGGCCGAACTGAACGACCCCAACACCGACCCTGCGCGCGCGGCCGCGATCCAGCAGGCCCTCCCGGCGATGCAGCAGGACGAAGCCTGGCTCGTGCCGCGCATCCAGCAACTGCAGGACTACCTGGACGGTTTGCCGCCCTGACCACTCGGGCGCCGGCGCATCCCGCCAAGAACAGTCCGCACACGGACGTGCGCCGCCGCAATTCCGAACCCGGGCGGCCCGCTGAGAGGTTCGGCGCGGGCCGCTCGGCGAATCCTTCCGGGATGGGCATGCGCTCTCTGGCGTTGGAGGCGTGGGAGCGTCGGCACGTCGCGGATCGGCCGACGGGAAGCACACGTTTTCGGCAGGAGCACCACTGGCCGTGGCTCGAAACGGGCAGAAACTGGCCGAG
>RFHO01000479.1 GCA_003696385.1 Planctomycetota bacterium
CCGTCGCGGCGGTCGCCGAGCTTCTGATACGTCAGGTAGTCGATGTTCTCACTGACGAAACGCACAGCGCCGTCACACATCAGAAAGTGCGCTCCGCCCTGGTGCTTGGACTTGAATCCCTGGCTGGTCTGCCAGTTGTCCAGGTCGTGACAGCCGCCGGTCGGGTATTTCGCGGGATCGCCTTCGCAGTTGATCGGGAAGTTGATCGGTGCGGTGGTGGCGACCCACAAGGCATTGAAATGGAACCAGCCATTCCGTGTGTGGTCGCCACAACGTGGCAGGATTTCGCCGGCGGCGAATACGTTGGCGGTGCCGTCGGTGATGTCGCGGATCCTGGCCGCCCAGTTCCAGCGGGAGACGATGCCGGAAATTCGCGTGAGATCGCCGGTGCTTCCGTGGCCGGCGGGGCCCGTGCCGAAGTTGTTGCCTGGGTACGTCGTGCACTTGCCACCCTTGGATGGGATGCTCTGGTTTCCCATGTTCAGGGCGTAGTTGGACTTGGCCCGACCAGTGGTATTGGGGTTGCCCCGCACGTCCGGGCTGGGATCGCTGGGGCACATGAACACGGGGATCGGCTGCGTGGTGAAACGCTTCGATGTCCCCGGAAACGTCTGGTACTCCGGCCCAGCCCCGGGGCCTTCGACGTCGAACTTGATCAGCTTGAAGAGTGGCTCCTGGTCGACGAACGGGAGCAGACGGACCAGGTAGCCACCTTTGGAACCGCCGACGTACTTCTGTCCCCAGTTCCCTGTGGCCAAGGGGACATCGACGGTGGGCGGGAACTGCTTGTGGACGTCGTGATAGTTGTGCAGAGCCAGCCCGAGCTGCTTGAGGTTGTTCTTGCACTGCGAGCGGCGGGCGGCCTCCCGGGCTTGCTGCACCGCCGGCAGCAGCAGCGCGATCAGGATCGCAATGATGGCGATCACCACCAGCAGCTCAATCAGGGTGAAGGCACGCCTTCGCGGACGCCGACGCAGTGCGGAAACAATCGCAGCCATACCGGAACCTCCTTCGTACGAGAAACACAAAAACACGACAGCACGGCAAGGAAAAAACACAATGCCGACAACGTCGGTGCGACCGCAGCTCCGTGTGCGTGAGTCAATCCTCAGGCACCCCGACCGCCGGTGGCACCCGGTAAAACGGTCGCGTCACGGCAATCACAATCGAACGATGAGTTTACCGTTGGCTCGGGCCATTGCAAGAAGCGGACGCCTTGCCATACGCACGGTAGCTGGCCTGGCGAACCATCCCGTTGCCGAACCGGCTCTCAGCCGCCGTGATGGTCCCGTGACTGCAACTGCCGTTGTCGGATCGCAAGTTCCTCGGTCAAGGAGCTGTCGTCGGGTGGGGCGACTGCTGCCGCTGCGGCAAGTGCTTGTCGAGCGACTTCGATCCGGTCGGTACGGATCGCGGCATCGCAGAGTGTGAGCAAACAGGGCACGTCGCGGCAGCCGGTGATGCGCGCCGCGCGGACCGCGTGACGATACGCCGCCGATCCGTCGTTGCGGGCCAGGGCGAGCCGGGCCGCGAACAGCAGGGCCTCGGCGAACTGCGGGGCGATCTGCAAGGCCCGCTGCACTGCCTGGTGGGCTTCACGGAGTTTCCCGGTCTGCGCAAGTGCCATGGCCAGGCGGAGCTGGATGCGCTCGTCCCAGGGCGTGATGGCGGCCGCACGGCGATAGTGCACTGCCGCCTGTTGCGGAGTTCCTGACAGCAGCGCGATCCAGCCGAGCATCGATTCCCCGTAAGCGTCTTCGGGATCGAGTTCGCTCACCTTTTCGAGGTGCCGCCGCGCGTTTTCCATGTCGCCGAGCTGGGCGAGTACGGTGCCCAATCGACCATGGGCTCCGGCATGCGTGGGTTGCAGGGTGAGGATGCGTTCGAACAGGGACCGAGCCGTTTGCCACTGCTGTTCGGCCATGACGTGCAGGGCCCGTTGCCAGGTCACTTCGATCGTGGCCTGCCGCTCGGTCAGTTCGCGCAATCGCCGGCGGAAAGCTTGACGCGCGTCCGCGGACAGCGGGAGAGCGACGGCGTCGCGGGTGACGGCGATGGCGGCCAGGAAACGGTGCTCGGCGACGAGGCCGTCGATGCGGTCCCGCAGTCGGCGGGATACCGATTCGCGCAGCGCGTCGAGCTTCGGCGTCGATTCGCCCGCGTTTGCGGAGTACCACCGCAGCAGCGTGGCGTCCCGCGCCAATGGATAGACGGCGATGCGGTGTTCGTAGCGCCGCACGGGGGAATAGAAGTCGTCGTCGGCGGTGCGGAAGCTGACCTGGATCTTCGGCGAGCTGGGCATGTGGCAGTCGACGCAGGCGTCACGCACGGGCGGCGGAAGGTTGGGGCGGTCCGTGCAATGGTCCGCGTCGTGGCACTGCAGGCAGGAGACGTGGCCGGCATTGGTGTCGGATCGCGGCTGGTGCGGATCGTGACAGGTCGTGCACGTCATCGAGTCGGAGGCCCGAAAGCAACGGCTCTGCTGCAGGTACGTGACCTGGTTGGCGACGTGATCCTGTTCCGGGTGCCGTGTGCGGAAGGGCTTGAACGCGGACGTCAGCGGCCGGCCGGGACGAAACGAGAACGGCGCCGCAGCAAAGGTGACCGAGTTGCCATGGCAGTGCGCGCAGATGTCGATCTGCCGCTCGCGGGGCAACGTCGCCGGACGGACGATGGCGTGGGGCTCGCGAACCTCCGGGTGGCTGCGGTGGTATGCGACGTGTTC
>RFHO01000079.1 GCA_003696385.1 Planctomycetota bacterium
CGAATACGCCGGAGACGTCTTCGACCGCATGTCGATGGAAGAGCGGATGACCGTGTGCAACATGTCCATCGAAGGCGGTGCGCGATGCGGCTATTGCAACCCGGACGAAACGACGGTCGAGTATCTGCGTGGCCGGCCGTTTGCGCCGCAAGGCGAGGAATTCGAGCGTGCGGCTCGATGGTGGCTGTCCCTGGCTTCCGGCCCCGACGCACACTTCGACGACCGCGTGTCGTTCCGCGGTGAAGAGATCGAGCCCACGGTCACCTGGGGCATCAATCCGGGACAGGCCGTCGGCATCAGCGAAACGTTGCCGCCGATCGAGGCCTTCGCGCCGCACGAACGGGCCGGCGTGGAGGAAGCATACAGCTTCATGGGCTTCCAGCCGGGACAGCCCATCCGCGGCACGAAGATCGACGTCGCATTCATCGGCTCGTGCACCAACGGCCGGATTTCGGATCTTCGCGAAGCGGCCAACGTGCTGCGAGGACGCCGCGTCGCCCCCCACGTTCGGGCGATCGTCGTCCCCGGATCGCAACAGGTCCGCAGGCAGGCCGAAGCGGAAGGTCTGGACGAAGTGTTTCGCGCCGCCGGTTTCGAGTGGCGCGGTGCGGGCTGTTCGATGTGCCTGGCCATGAATCCGGACAAGCTGGTCGGCCGTGAGGTGTGCGCCTCCTCCAGCAACCGAAACTTCAAGGGCCGCCAGGGCAGCCCGACGGGCCGAACGCTGCTGATGAGTCCCGCGATGGTCGCCGCCGCGGCCGTTGCCGGCGAAGTGGTCGATGTCCGCGAAATGCTCGAACCGACTCCGGTGTGAGGTCGCGGCAGCGGGGCCGACGGTGACACCCCATTCGTCCGGCTGTCGTCGTGCGAACGTCTCCCAGCGGTCTCGACCGCGGCGAAACGCGCCGCCGTTTTGAAGGATCGTGCCGGTGAATCCTCACGACGAACTGAAATCGCTGCTGGACCTCTTCCCCGACACCGGGCCGGACACACTGATTCGCCGGGCCGAGCATGTCCCGTCGACGCTGACGCCCGAACCCTACAAGCGGCTGCTGGTGCACAATCACCACATGACCGTCACGATGGAGGACTACCACGGGGCGCCGGTCGCGGTGCGCGTCCTGGACCGCAGGCTGGACGGCGAGGTCTACAGCCGCAAGATTCTGCTGCTGAAGGAAGGAACCGATCAGGTCGTGCAGTTCGGCATCGTCCGGTTCGACCTGTCGTACGTCACGCAACCGGTGCGGGACGAGATCCTCGCCGCACAAACGCCGCTGGGCCGTATCCTGATCCAGCACAACGTCCTGCGGCACATCGACCTGGGGGCCGTGCTGCGGATTCAGATCGGGCCGGAACTGGCCGAATACTTCCGTTGCGAACCCGATGCCTGGACCTACGGCCGGTTGGCCACGATCTTCTGCAACCTGCAGCCCGCGGTCGATCTGCTGGAAATTCCCGCCCCGTTGCCGATCGAGGAATGAGCGGCACGGACGGATCACGGCCATTGGCTGCCGGGACGTCACGGGCGGAGGACTGTCGAAGGCATTGGGGCAACGGATGGCCACTCGCGGCGGCGAATCCCATGACCTGACGAAGAGGCGGCAGATGAGCGATGTCCCGCGGGAACGATACGACGTCGTCGTAATCGGCGGCGGACCGGCCGGCGCCACGGCTGGTGCCCTGCTGGCCGAACATGGCCACTCGGTCGCCGTTTTCGAACGCTCGGAGTTTCCGCGGTTTCACGTGGGGGAATCGCTGATTCCCGACACCTACTGGACGTTGCGACGGCTGGGACTGATCGAAACGCTCCGCCGGAGCGCTTTCCCCAAAAAGTACAGCGTTCAGTTCGTGTCCGAGTCCGGCAGGGAATCACGCCCGTTCTACTTCGACGAATACCGCCCGCACGAAAGCGCACAGACCTGGCAGGTCTGGCGGGACCAGTTCGACACGATGCTGCTGAACCGGGCACGGCGACTGGGAGCCGAAGTCTTCCAACCCGCTCACGTCGTGGACGTGCTGCAGGACGGTGAGCGTGTCTGCGGCGTCCGCGTGCGCTTCCCTCGTAGCGAGGGCAACAGCCGCGACGTGCTGGCTTCGGTGGTCGTCGACGCCAGCGGCCTGGCCGCGTTTTGGGCCTCGCGGCGGCGGCTGAAGGTCGGCGATCCGCGCCTGCACAAGGCGGCGGTCTGGACGTACTTCCGGGGTGCGCACCGCGACACCGGACGCGACGAAGGGGCCACGATCATCCTGCAGACGCCGCAGAAGCGGTCCTGGTTCTGGTACATCCCGCTGCCCGACGACATCACCAGCGTGGGCTGCACAGGCGACCTGCGGTACCTGTTTCACAGCGGAGAATCCACGCCCGAGGCGATTTTCCAGCGCGAACTGCAGCGCTGTCCGGCACTCCAGCGCCGGTTGCAATCGGCCGTGCGCGTTCGTGATTACTTCACCACGCGGGATTTCTCGTATCGCTCCAGTCAGGTCGCCGGGGAAGGCTGGGTGCTGTGCGGCGACGCCGCCGGATTCATCGATCCGGTGTACTCCAGCGGCGTGTTTCTGGCCCTGAAGTCCGGCGAAATGGTCGCCGATGCCATCCACGAAGGTCTCCGCCGCGACGACCTCTCTCCGCAGCAGCTCCGAACGTGGTACCCCACCTATCGGACCGGCGTAGAGAACTTCCGCCGACTGGTATACGCCTTCTACACGCCCGGTTTCAGTTTCGGCAGCTTCCTCCGCGAGTATCCGCACTGTCACAATCACATCGCCGACATCCTGATGGGCGACGTCTTCAAACCGGAGCTCGCGGAGCTGTTCGAATACATGGGCGAGGTTCTGCCTCCGTCCGATGCGACGGTCGGCGAAAGCACACGATGATCTCGCCGCGCCTGCGGCCCGTCGCGTGGTTCCCGCATTCTCCGAAGCCCTTCGGCAGTCGACCTCGCGGTGCCGGCTGACGCGCAGCCATGACCTCGCGGACCACACTGGCACGCATCGTCTGCGCTGATGCGCTCGCGCCCGTGCCGTCGGCGTAAGCGGCACCCGCTCCGCCGTCCCGCGGCCCGACCATGCCGTTTTCGAGTCCGCCGTCCGGTGTTGCCGAACGACAACATCGGCCTACGTGCGTCAATGGTCGCGTGGCATTTTCGACTTTGGAGCCATCACGGTCGGATCGACGCTTTCGTCGTCGCCGCGTGAGCTACATTCTTGTGCGAAGGGACCGTTGCCTTGCGGCGTCCGCGCGACGCCCGGAGTGCCGGCGAACACGCCGCCCGCCGGTACATTCGCGCCGCCTTGAAACGACGGCCGATCAGCGAGCGTACCGACACGGCCGTGTCGTCACCACCGCGGCGCACGTCGCAGCGGGCTTTGGAGAAAGGAACGCCAACCATGCCGACGGATCCGTGGAGCCGCCCGACGCTGAAGGACCTGCGCGAAGTCCTCGAAAGCATCTCGAAGGGACCGGCCGTTCACGATCGCGCGGCCGAGAGGCTCGAACTGTCCGTTCCCGCGGAAGTGGTCACCCAGCGCGGCAGCGTCGTCTCCGCAATGACTCGCGAAATCAGCCGCTTCGGCATCGGACTGATTCATCGCGGCAGTCTGCGGCCCGGCGAAGTCACCGTGAAGATGGCCAGTGATTCGCGGGAATACGTCTATCGTGTGCGGATCGAATGGTGCCGTCCCTGCCCCAACGGCATGTTCATCAGCGGCGGCCCCTTCATCGGCCGGGTCGACGAAGATTCCTGACCCGCACGCGCCCGGCCGCGCTCTTCCCGACGTGCCGAAAATGGGGCCCCGCAACCGCCGCGTGAGCGGTATCGCACCGCAGCGTTCCCGCCAGTAACCGTACGATCCGGGGACGCTTTGGGACGTAATGCCGCAACGGCGACCGCCCGCGCCGCCCGCGCTGCACGCCGACCTGGCCATCCATTTCCATCGACTCCATCGACCGGCCCGCCGCCGCGGATCCCCCGTGCCCGGATCCGCCCTCTGCTGCGCCGCCATCGGTTTGCCGTCCCGCCCCGGCCTCTTCACGCGCGGCGGCCGCCAGCTCGGCGTCGATCCGCTGGAATTCGTCCAGCACGACCGGATGCCACCGCGTGGTCCCGCGCAATGCGGGTGCAACGTGGTTCTCTCGCGCCCACCGCCGAAGCATCCATTCGGCCAACAGCCGAACGTCCG
>RFHO01000480.1 GCA_003696385.1 Planctomycetota bacterium
AACCGTTCGGAATCGACCGTCGAACGGAAAGTGGTCGGCGGAAGAGCGTGCGGTCCGCAACGATGGTCTCCGTGAAAAGCGACGCCGACGAAGCACCGGCGGAGCCGATCCACGGTGCGGAACGAGGGGTGTTCCGGCGCGGAGCGCTGCACGCTGCTTCACGTGTCTGGTCGGCGGGTGGGTTGCAGCCGTGGTGACGCTTGCCGGCTGCAACGCTCGGCCGATCGAGGAAGTCGAGCCACCCCCGACGGTGGCGGAGGTCGAACCGCCGCGCGTGACACCCGACGATTCCCCGTGGTGGCGCGGACTGAACGGCGACGGCCGGCCCGCCACACGCGGCATCACACCGGACTGGAACCTCGAGCGGGCAAGCTGGGCCACGCCGATCCCCGGACGCGGCCATGCCGATCCGACCGTGGTGGGCGAGCGCGTCTATGTCCCGACCGCCCGGGAGGACGAACAGGTTCAATCCGTGCTGTGCCTCGACCGCGCCAGCGGCAAGATTCTGTGGGAGACGGTCGTGCACCGCGGGCACTTCTCGCGCAAGCACCCCAAGAATTCACACGCCTCTTCGACGATCGCCTGCGACGGCCGTTTCGCCTTCGTCGCGTTTCTCAACGACGACGCCATCCACCTGACGGCGCTGAAACCCGATGGCGAAATCGCCTGGAGCACGCGGGTCGGTGACTTCCGGCCGAAGCACGGTTATTCGCCGTCGCCCGCGATTCACGGCCCGCTGGTGATCGTGGCCGGGGACAACGAGGGGGGCGGCTTTCTGGCCGCCGTGCATCGACGCAGCGGCCAGATCGTGTGGAAGCGGGCACGCCCGTCGGCGGCTTCACTGGCCTCGCCACGCGTCGTCACGCTGTTCGGAAAGCCGCAGATCGTCCTGGCGGGATGCAACCGTGTCGCGGCGTACGATCCCGGAACAGGCCGACTGCTGTGGGAATGTCCCGGAGTGGCGGAGACGTGCGTCGGCACGGTCGTGACCGACGGCGAGCGGGTGTTCGCTTCGGGCGGGTATCCGGAAACAGAGACGCTGGCCGTGCTGGCCGACGGCAGCGGCCGGCCGGCGTGGCGGAACCGGACGCACGCCTATGTCCCCTCGCTGTTGTGGCACGACGGCTTTCTGTACGTCCTGCGGGACAGCGGGACGGTGCACTGCTTCGAAGCCGCCAGCGGCGAGGAACGCTGGAAGAAGCGTCTGGGCGGGACGTTCTCGGCGTCCCCGGTGCTGATCGACGACTGGATCGTGGTCGTCGACGAGCGTGGCCGGGCGACGATGTTTCGGGCGTCCGGTGAGCGGTATGAACAGCTTGCGACTGCACAGCTCGGCGACGAGATGTTCGCCACTCCGGTGGCCTGCGGCAGCGAAGTGTTTCTGCGAATCGCCCGCTATGACGGCGACCGCCGCCAGGAATCCATCGTCCGCCTCGGGCCCTTCGCAACCGAGCCCAGCGGCGACGCGCAGCGGGGCGTCCGGCGGACGTCCTCCGCCGAACCGAAAAATACGCGCGAATCGCCGGCCGCGTCTCGACGCTAACGATCCGACGGCACCGCAGAGAATTGCTCATCCGGTCGCGAGGAGTCGTTGGTTCAGTCCCCGGACGGAGTGGACTTGCCACCGTCGGCATCCTGCTCGAGCAGCAGACAGAGGTAGGAGCGGCGTTCGGAATGCGTCAGGCCGAGCGTCTCGGCCAACCGCTTCAGCGCCGCGGTGGCCTCGGCCCTCTGCCGTTCGTCCGCCAGCGTTTCGATCTCGACAAACCGGCCCAGCTCGTCCACCTCGTCCCAACTGATCGTGAAACGCCGGCCCGCGTGTTCGATCGCCCACAATTCGCGGCGTTTGCGCACCTCCCGGACGGGCCGGAACCCCAGTCGCTCGAGAATTCCCCGCACCGTGTCGGCGGCGGCCGCGTCCAGTCGCGTCTGCAGCTCCGTCCGGGTCTTGGTTTCGGAATCGACCAGCGGCCCCTTGTACGTCAGTTGCCAGTCGTTTCCGACACGACGCAGCCGCAGCGCCTCGTCCGTTCGAGCGAAATCCCGGCAGGGATGCGCGAAATACACATCCCGTTCGGTCTGGACGCCGATCCGCTGCGCCCCCAGCGCCGCCATGCGCGCGGTGAATCCGGCGCGATCCAGCGGCACCCGCTGCGATGCGGCCGGGAACTTCATTTCGACTTCGTACATCGTGCCGGCTGGTTCGGAGTCGTCGGGCATCGGTCGAACATCCCGCTTCGGATCGGTGGGTGGGAAAAAAACGGCGGTCGAACGGGCGGGCAGCGGCGGTCGAGCGGCCTCGACAACGCAGAGGCAGCCAATGGCGTTTATAGCAGAGTGCCGGTATGGTGTGCACGAAGTCGGCGTGCGGTCGCGCGCCGGGAAACCACGGCGTGCGTCGCCGTCGTCCGGAGGCGCGACCGGGACCATGCGGGGGAAGGGGCGTTGGGCGCATCGCGGCGAGCGAAACTGCGGGATCTGCTGAATCGGCCGGAGTTGATTCGCGCTCTGGCCGTGCACGATGCTTTCGCGGCGCGGATCGCCGAGCGGGCGGGTGTGCCGCTGCTGTTTCTGGGCGGCTTCGGTGTGGCGGCGTCCCGGCTGGGACTTCCGGACCTCGGTTTGCTGACGGCTCCCGAGATGATCGAGGCGGCTCGCGCGATCGCCGCACGGGTGGCCGTACCGCTGATCGTGGACATCGACACCGGTTTCGGAGGTGTTCTGAACGTCGCCCGCACCGTGCGGGAGCTGGAAGCCGCCGGAGTGGCGGGCGTGCTGATCGAAGATCAGGTGTTTCCCAAGCGTTGCGGCCACTTCGCGGGCAAGCGGGTGGTTCCGGTTCCCGAAATGCTCGACCGGCTGCACGCCGCGTTGCGGTCCCGCCGGCACGACGATTTCATCGTGATCGCCCGGACCGACGCCCGGGCCGTGGAAGGCCTCGACGCCGCTCTGGAGCGGGCGCTGCACTATCGCGAAGCCGGTGCGGACGTGTGCTTCGTGGAAGCTCCGCGATCGTTGGAGGAATTGCGGCTGATTCCCCAGACCGTTCCCGGGCCGCACCTGGCGAACATGCTCACCGGCGGACAGACGCCGATCGTCTCCTGCGAC
>RFHO01000481.1 GCA_003696385.1 Planctomycetota bacterium
GCCGGGCGGCGAACCGTTGCGGCTGCAAGCCCTGTTGTTTCGAACAACCGCCGGGTTGCTGTTCGCACTGCTCTTCGTCATCCGGGGATTCGGTATCACCGTCGGCACACACGCCGCCTACGACGTCCTCATACTCACAGCGGCGTGAAAAACGGCACTGGACGTGATCGAAACACGCCGGCGGCCGGCAGAGCCGGGACCGGTTCGGCGGATCAGCGCAGGCCGAGTTCGTCGATTTTCGAGAGAATCTCTTCCGCCGCCGGACGGACGGTTTTGGTACCGGACAGCTTGGAACGCACAATCCCACGACGATCGATGATGTAAGCGGCGAATTCGCCTCGGCTGTATCGTCCGGTGTGCTGCGCGTCCAAATCCAGCAGCAAGGGGAATTCGGCCTTTGCGGTGGCTCGCGCCCGCTTCAGCCCAGCCACGCCATCCTGCTCTTCGCGGAAGACCACCAGAACTTCGCAGTTGCGCTTTTTGAACGCCCGATAGTGCCTTTGCAGCTGCCCGAGCTGCTCCATGCAGAACGGTCACCAGTGGGCCCGTGCGAACACCAAGACGACGTTTTTCTTGCCCTTATAGTCCGAAAGCCGCGTCTTCTTGCCCTCGACGTTCAGCAGCGCAAAATCCGGAGCTCTTTCGCCGATCGCAACTTCGCGGTCGTCCGCCCCAAGTGTGGCGGATGGGACCCCCGTCGCAACGAGACAGGCCGCTCCAGCAAGCGTGGCGAGCATCGATCGCGTCATTGCTTCCAGCCTCCGGTTGCCTCCGGCGGCCCGTGAAACCCAGGCCGTCGGATCGCGCTGCAAAGTGCCTCGCGCCCGGCCGACGTCCTGCTCAAGCCGCGGGCCGGTCACCTCAACTCCCTATTGTCGAGCGTCACACCAAGCCGTGCCGTGAAGCGGCTTACCAACGCACGCACAAAAGAACAGGCCACGCGCCGCACACCAGTCGCGCCGCCCCGCGCACACCGCCCCGGATGCCGGCCGTTTCCCAACTGCGGCGGCAATGCGCATCGCCAAAACGATGATTGCCTGCCCGGCGGTTTACTGGATGGTCAATGTCAGCCACCCGTCGTGGGCGAAGATGTCGCTGACCGAGAGCGTCACGGATTTGCCGTCGTCGCGTTTCACCGAAAACGATCGGTCGAGCTTGCGTTCCGGCAGCGCATCCTGGATCTTCTTGCGGACGACGCCGGCGCGTGCGATCTGCACGAAGTTGCTCTTCGGCTTTTCGACCGGCGCGACCTTGACCGTCCCGCGCGTCAGCACGAGCTTGTCGCCTTCAATGGCGATGCGTATCGGAACTTCGATCACCTGAGTGGGAATCGTTTCCTTGTCCGGAGCGGGCTTCAGGCCGCTGCGGATGATCAGCCGGATTTCACCGTCCTCGATGCGGATCCGGATCGGATCGACGGTGTCGAACAGGAATTCGGCGGGCTCGTCGCTGGCCGGCTGCACTTCGCTCAACCGGATGGGACGCCCAAACAGGTCCGAGAGGTTCTTTTCCAGCTCCTTGAACAGGTCGGTTTCGGAGATCCGCTGGCCCTCCAGCCCCATGCGCCGCACGGCGTTGTTGAGCATCGTTTCGTGCATGCTGATCCGCACGCCGCGGTCGGTGTGCAATGGGACCAGCGGGACATCGCCCGCCAGTTCTTCGTCGCCCATCAGCCGCAGCCGTACACGGACTTCGTCTTCGGTCGAGTAGTACCGGTACGCGGACGGGAACAGACCGTTCCGCTTCAGCCGCGGGATGAACCGGTCGCCGAACGTCTTGTTGTATTTCGCGAACGTCTGATTGGCTTCGCGGTCGAATGGAGGGAGAACACGCCGCTCGACGCGAATCGCGGCCTCGGCTTCCGAAGCCGGCCGCCGACGTTCCGCTTCGCGGATCGCGATCCGCCGTGCAATGCCGCCGATCAGCGTGCCGTCGTACTGCGTACTGGCCCCGACGGTCGTGTTGTGGGGCCAGACTTCGATAGTGGCGTCCGCCACGTGGAACCGCAGACCATCGAACCGGATCGCCTTGCGGGCTTCGAAACGGTGATTGCCCAACGTGTACACCGTCGCCCGATCCGTGACACCCTGCGTGTCGCTGCGGGTGATACCGCTGAGCACCAGCTCGACACGCGCACCGTCGTTGGAAGGCCGTACGTCGGCGCTCACCCGGCTTTCGGTGACCTGCGTGCCGTCCACTTTGGCCCCCAGAATCACATCGTCCACCGGACCTTCGTCGACACGCTTCTGTTCGATGAACCGATTCAACAGTCGTTCGGTGATTTCGGCCCGGAAGTTGTAGTTGAAGTACGTGCTGCGCAGCGCGTCGGTCAGCGGCTGTTGCAGCCCGGCGGCGGAGACCACTTTCTCGTATGCGGCGCGAAAGGCTCCCGCTTCGGCCGATCCGTGCCCTGCCTCCCACGCTTCCATGGCAGCGATCAGTTCGCCAACGGCCCTTCGAACCGCCCGGTCATCGACCTGGCGAACCGCCGTCTGAGCGACCTCGAGGTACTGCCGGATCGCCGACCGGTAGCGCTGGAAGGGATCCTGCTCGGCAAACCGACGCTGTTCCTCGGTCGCCAGCTTGGAGCGGTCTTCCAGATGCCGCAGCACGGCCTGCAGCACTTCGACCGCGTTGCCGGACGTTCCCTCTTCGGACCGACGCAATGCCGACCGGACACGCTCCAGGCGGGCATAGCGGATCCAGCCTTCGCCTCCGATGAACCCCTGCAGGAAGTCTTCCAACGCCTCGGCCGCCTGCAGCACGTTCCGCCGCGCGCGATCCAGGCGTTCTGCGACCTCTTCGACCGCGTCTCCGCCCAGCAGGCGCAACGCACCGCGCAAAACGTCCACTCTTCGCCGCAATCGGCCCCGTAGCTCGACAATCGGCCCCAGAACCGCCGCATTCCGCCGTTCGAACGCCGCCCGTTCGAGCTTCCGCGTTTGAGCGTCCAGCGCATCCAGCAATTGCGTCTGCTCCAGAAGCGACAGCGAATCGATGCCGCCGTAGAGCTTTTCGAGCTGGCTTCGCGTGACCTTGGACCACTCCTGCCAGTCCTTTCCGAGCGATTCGAAGGCCGCTTTCTCCAGCGATTCGGGAAGTTGCTTCGGCATCAGCCCCTGCAGGCCGACCGGCGTGGCGGCTGCCTTCGCGTCCGTGGCCGCCCTCGCGACGGCGCCCTCGGACGGCTTGGCCTCGTCCGGCGCGGCGGCCAGAGACGTCACGACGAAAACAGCCCCTTGCAGAAGTGCAGCCGCGAAAGCCACCTTCATCAGTCCCGGCCATCGCCGCCACCGATGGGCCGGCGCGCTAAACGCGATTCTCTCACTCCGTTGTGCGAACATCGTTCGAAGTCTCCTTTGCAGAATCTTCATCGTGTCGTCCGGGCGACTGTGTTGTACCGGCCACGGCGCAGGCCCGCGCGGCGCAAGGCCGCAAGGGGCCACTAATGAATCTCCGGAAGCTCCTCGGCAGCGCCGCCGACCGTTGCGGGGCGCCGCAGCGCTCGGCGGCCGAAGTGGAGCGTCCTGCGGTCTTGGCAAGCGACGCCGACCGTCTCACCCTTGGACGATCGGCATCGGGCGACCGCGGAATCTGGGCGGGATGGTCAAATCAGGCAGACCGCTGCAATTGTATCGACCGAGCAACTGCGACGGCAGTCAACAAAGGCGGGAAGACATCACGACCGACAGAAACGCTTCATCCGGTCCCTTTGCCGGCCGGCTTGCCGAGCCGCACGCCGCTCCGCCACACCACAACCGGCCGCCTCTGTCCCCTTCGCCGGCTTCGGCCTCGTGACGGCGGATCGGTCGCGCCGACCGGAGAGCCACCGCACGACTCGCGTCGCGCGAGCCGAAGGCGTCGCCGCCTGTCACGCCACCCGCGGCATGCCCGCCGTGGAGCGGAGATCACTGAACGGCCGGTCCGTCAGGCTCAACCGGCGCAACACGTGCGCCAGCACCACGACCGCATCGACGCGTGGCAAGGGATCGGGAAACGCGAACCCACCTTCTTCATCCAAGCCGAATGCCGCCTGATGGCGGTCGACGGCGAGCAGAATGCCCGACCGCGACCCGTCTGCCGAGCCGATCAGCGCCTGCCGCGGCAGCCCGCTCGAAACGCAAAGCCGATCGACGCGAGGCTCCGGTACGACGATCCGGCTGTGCGTCCCTCGACCCGCTTCGACGTCAGCAATATGTACCGCCAATTCCTCGGGCGAAACCGGTTCTCCGCGGTCATCGACGACAGCCGCCTGTTCGGCGTCGTCGTCGATCAGGATCCCCAGATGGGCCCGATGGCGGCGCACGCCGGAGGCGATCGCCTGGCGTCCGGGATCGGTCGGTGTGCGGACGCTGTTGGCACATCGCGGCACGCTTTGCAGCACAACGTCGCAGGGAAGCTCGGCGAAAACCGCCCGCAACAGAGGCGGCAACAAGCGGCTGCTGAACCCGACCAGAACCCGCAACGGTCGCAACGCATGAAAATGCTTGCGCAGCGACGCCACGTAGACCGATCGCACGGAATGCCGCTCGCGTTCGCCGGCCGTGCGAAGCGGTCGGCTGACGGCGGCGTCCCAGATCCTCGACAGCCGCTCGATCGCGCGGGTGTCGAGCGGAATGCCGCGGCCACCGAGCAGAACGAACCGCACGTCACGCGGTGCGGTCTCGTTTCCGCCGACGTATACGGCGGCGTCCGCGTTCAGATGTTGCACGGCGAACGTGCATTCCGCACGCAGCGATGGTCCCAGCTCGAGGACGCGACAGCTCATCCGGATCAACCCCGCGGTCACCCCCATCGCGAGATCCAGCGAACTGGCGCGATGGTCATGACCGACGAGGACCACGGGCCGGCGCCCGGTCAGCGTCTGCGGTCCGGAGGCCCGCCAACGCAGCGGACGATCCTCCCACAGCAGCCACGCAAACCGCTCCGCCAATCGTCGGGCGACACGGCGGTCGATTTCGTTCAGATACGTGCCGTTCATTCCCCGGGCGTCCAACAGCGTCCCACGGCTGCGGGCGGTGGACGGCGTTGCGACCTTCCGAAGCAATTGCGGCAGCAGCAGACCCGTGTCCTGGCGATGAGAGCATTCATGACACGCCGCATAACCGGCCGCCAATCGAGCCAGATGAACGGCCCGCGTGATCGGCCGGCTCTCACCCGGACAACGATACCGCGGGCGGTCGTCACGGCACAGAAGTTCGGAGAGACCGACGTATCCCGTCGGGGTGGGGAATGGATCCAATGAATCTGCAGAACCTGAATCCGCAGAACCGACGCCGGACGATCCGGTCACGTTCGGCTGCGAATCGGCCGCCGAAGGACTTCCGTCGGAGCGGCCCGTCGACGGATCGCCGCCGTCTCCAGCCACCGGTCGATTCGGCATCGCTCGACGCTCCTGTCGATCCCGTTCTCCGCGTCCGACTCATTCCGTGCCGCCGCCAGGCACGGGTTTCCACCCGTGTCCATGCCGGGATGTGGACGGCGCGTCAAAGCATCGGCACCTCTCGCGCATTGCCCAAATGCGGCGGCATCGTCGCCCCGTGATGGCGGACGGCGACGACCAACAGCCGCCGCGTTGGCGGCCGTCGCGTCAACGACGACACGGCTGTGTCCGCGGCCAGCGCACGGAAAACGTCGTCCCGTCCGACTCCGTGACGACGTCGATGCTTCCCCCGTGACGATCCACGATGCGCCACACTTTGCACAGGCCGAACCCCAAGCCTCGGCCGGCCTGCCGCCCTGAGTAGAAGGGGAAAAACATCCGCCGCCACTGGTCCGCCGCGATCGTGACACGCGGTGTGTAAACCGCCGTTTCGACCGTCTCGGCACGCGGCACGACGCGAACTTCCACGCGGCCGGCGCCCGAGGCTTCGCAGGCGTTGCGGAGCAGCTCGTACAACACCACACGAACCTGGGTCGCGTCGGCCCACACGACGGAAGGATCCACCGGCCGTGGGCACTCCGCATCGCCCTCGGCCGCAGAATCATCGCTCGCGACGGCCCGGTCGCTCGCCACGATCGCATCAGCCGGCTTGGTGGCGTCACCACACTCCGCGCCGTCTTCGACACATTCCACAGGCGGAAGAATAGCAGCGGCCGTGTCGATCACGAAGACGGTTTGCGAGGCGAACGGCTCGGCCCGCAACCGTTCCACCGCCGTCCTCGCCTCATCGAGCAGCGAAACGCGTTGCCGCCTGAGCTCCGGCGGGCGACCGAAGAGCATCAGATCTCCGATCATGTCGCGGATCCGCAGGGCCTGCGACACAATCGCCGCCAGCAACCGTCGCTTGCGCGGGTCCTCTTCCTCGCGGAGCAACCGTTCGGCACGCCCGACGATGTTGGCGACCGGGTTGTTGATCTCGTGCCCCGCCCCGGCAGCGAACTCGGCCAGCGCTTCCATCGCGGCAGCCGGCGGGAGCGGTAGCGTGCCTTCGGGGAAGTCCTCAGCCGGGAACCAGTCCGGAAAGGGACCTGCAGATGCACTCCCGGAGGTACCCGACTCTTCCGCGGCAAGCGCGATTTCCGCGAGCAGCTGCAGAGGTTCGCAGGCTTCCCAACGTGTCGTCCCGCGCGATGCACACATCTCCGAGTGAACGCAGGGGCCGCGCTCCAATGCCGCACGCGACAAGCCGGTATCGGCCCCTTCGCGCCCGGGAACAGCGTCGGGAGCCGCCGCACGCTCCGCCGAGGTGATCGTCCGGGGACGCAAGCCGGTCGGCGAAGGCAGTACAACGACGCCGACCGACCGCCCGTTGCTTCGGGCGAGGCCGTAGAGCACGGCTTCCGGCGACACGGCCGGGACCGCGGATCGGCCCTCCAGGCGCTCCAGCACCAGGCTCAGCCGGCTGGCGGCGACGAAATCCGGGGACGTGGCAACCTGCGCCGCAGACGCCAAACGGGACGCGTCGCCCCGTGCGTCCACCTGCAGGCTGAAAGTGCCGCACGCTTCGGCCCGACTTTGCCACGCCCCCTCGAGCGTTCCGCACCCGGACGGCTCTACCCACGCCACCACCAGCGCGGGGGCCGGATGTCGATCCCACGCAGTCTGGACGAGGAGCCGCAGCCGCTCGTGCCGGCTGGCGCCCCGACTGACCGCAACGACCCGTTCGGCAAACAGCGGAGCGGACGGACCGCTGTTGGGGTGGGACTGGAATCCCCCGGTCGGGTGGTCGTTGGACGAAGGTTCTTTCACGACGGCCGCCGCTGCGGTGCAACGGAAATGCTCGAGCGGTCTGCGTTCAGTAGGTCGAAGTGGCGGGCTCCAGATCCAGCTTCTTGCAGATCAGCTCGACCAGTTTCTCAATTTCGAAGGGCTTCTGCAGGAACTCGTCTGCACCGGCCTTTTTCAGCTCCTCGACCTTGTCCGCCTCGACCATCCCACTGATGCAGATGATCTTGGTGTCGTCCAGCGTCGAGTCGTTGCGGACCCGCTGACAGACCTCCTTGCCATTGATGTCCGGCAGCATGACGTCCAGGATGATTACGTCCGGCCGGAACTCCTTGACGACCATTCCGGCGTCGAAGCCGTTGTTCGCCGACCGCACTTCGAACCGCCCATCGCGATTCAGAGCCTCCGAGATCATCTCCACCAGGTCCTTGTCGTCGTCGACGATCAGGGCTTTGCGCTTGCCACTCTCCAGCGCGTCGGTGGGGATGCCGTTTTCCTTCATGAACTTGTACAGCACGTCGCGCGGAATCCGGCGGAACCGCGAGCCCGGAACGCGAAAGCCCTTCAGCTGGCCCGAATCGAAACATCGGATGATCGTCTGCTGGCTGACCTTGCAGATCTTGGCCGCCTCGCCCGTGGTGAAGACCGTCTTCATTGCCTTGCTCATCCTTTTTTCCTCACGAACCGAACTACCCGCTGTCACCGTTCCGCGGTTCGCGCCGCAGGGTTCGCCGCCGGTCGGTCGCCGCCGGGTGCCCGGCGGGTCGAGAACCGCGCCGCGTCCTGTTCAACGGCGGGCGGAACGTTCAGTACAACGAACCTCCTCCTTGAGCGGCCGGGCGGCACGCCCTCCGAAACCACATGGCTGATCGGCCGAACGACACGTGGCGGACTTCGCACACCCGTTCCGTCTTCGAACGCCACCCGACGTGGACAACGCGCTTCTGGTGCAACCGTACGCGTGCGGATCGAAAGGTTGTGTGGGTCGTGCCGGTGACAACGGCGAATGCCAACCACCCAGCCGACCCGTCTGCCACGGGAATTGTCTGTGCGTTGCGATTGTTGAACAGGCCGTTCACAATCTTAAACGCCCGACGCCGTTCGACAAAATAGCAATCTTGCGCAGTTTGACCAAATTGCTCGCCTTCCCGGTCCTGCGGAAGACGGCGATCGTATGCATTCCACTTAATCGGTTCATGTGGGGGGATCGCGCCAGTTTTCCCATTCCGCGGCTGGCAGTTTTGGCAAAACAGTACGGCTGAACAACTTCGTCCGAATGCGGCGTTTCCGTAATCCATCGGCGGGACAAAGGGTTGCGCCTTTCGGCGGAACCCGGCGAACGTTGTCGCAATCGCGATGCGGGACTGCTACGATAAGCTGCGATACTCGCGACCGTCCCACAGGCCACTTCCAACCACGGAGAGAGCAACCATGATCCATCGACGCGACGATGCGCGACGGGCCGCCGGCGGCATCACCCGCCGGACGTTCCTTGCGGAATCCGGACTGGCGATTGCGGTGTTCGCCGGACACGGTTGGGCGGCGGAAAAGACAGGGGAACCGTTGTTCCGGATTTCTCTGGCCGAGTGGTCGCTGCACCGGGCCATCTTCGGCAAGAAGCTCGACCATCTGGACTTCGCCAAGGTCGCCCGCCGCGAATTCGGTCTGGACGCCGTCGAGTACGTGAACCAGTTCTTCTATGACAAGGCGAAGGACCGCAAGTACATCGCCGAGATGAAGAAACGTGCCGACGGGGAGGGCGTTCGCAGTCTGTTGATCATGGTCGACCGCGAGGGCCGGATCGGCGAACCGGACAAGAAGAAGCGTCGCGAGGCGGTCGAACGCCACTTCAAGTGGGTGGAGGCGGCACGCGAACTCGGCTGCCATTCCGTACGCGTCAACGCCGCCAGCGCGGGCACATACGAAGAGCAACAGGAATACGCCGCCGACGGGCTGCGGCAGTTGACCGAGTTTGCCGCGCAGTTCGACCTGAACGTGCTGGTCGAAAACCATGGCGGTCTGTCTTCCAACGGCAAATGGCTGGCCGAGACGATTCGCAAGGTCAACCACCCCCGTTGCGGAACGCTGCCGGACTTCGGCAATTTCCGCATTCGCGACAACGAATGGTACGACCGCTACCAGGGCGTGAAGGAACTGATGCCCTATGCCAAGGCCGTCAGCGCCAAATCGCACGACTTCGACGAAAAGGGCAACGAAATCCACACGGACTACTTCCGCATGATGAAGATCGTGCTCGACGCCGGTTATCACGGCTATGTGGGAATCGAGTACGAAGGGCGGAAGCTCTCGGAAATGCAGGGCATCGCCGCAACCAAGGCGCTGCTGCTCCGCGTGCGCGACCATTTCTCACGCCGCAAGTGAATCTCGGCCCCCCGGCCTCTGTCGCCATCGCGCCACGTTGCTCCCGGCACGGCACCGGCCGCGCGACCTTCGTGTCCCGTGGCCAATCCGCCGGTCGCGCCCGATGCGCTGGTGATGACGGTCGTGCCGCGTGCGCCGGTTGCGACAGGGACGTCCGTCACAGCCCGCAGGTTCGCGCGTTTGCGCAGCGGTCGATCCGGGATCGGCCGTCTTCAGCGGCGGACGATTGATCTGCCCAACACGTGACGTACCTTTGTTCCGGCCACGGCCTCGACAGCGAGGATTTCGTGCCGAGAGCGGTCGCCTCACCTTCGCCGAGATGCGCCACGCGGCGTGATTGGTGTTTGTCGACGGTGCCCGCCGCCTGCCGCGCCGCATTCGGCTGCGTCGCACCGTTCCGAAAGCTCGACAGCCGGAACACGCCATGAAAATCGAACAACTGCTCCAGCACCACGGGATCGCCGAGAATCCGTTCGCGCAGGAAGACGCGACGACGGACCACGTGTTTCAGAAGTCACTGGGGCTACCGCGGGCGGATTCCGCCGGCAATGGAGCGGACCCGCGAAACAACGGAGTACCGCTGACGACCCACCACCCGGCCTGGGACAAGATTTTCAGCAATCCGCGAAATCCGGCGACGGCGGTCGTATTCGGCGAAAAAGGCAGTGGCAAGACGGCAATCCGCTTGCAGATCGTCGCCGAGCTGCGCGATCACAACGCGAGCCATCCGGACAGCAAAGCGTTCGTGATCGAGTACGACGACTTCAATCCCTTTCTGGACTGCTTTCAGGAGCGGGTCGGCAAGCTGCGGGCATCGTCGGACCGGGTGCTGCGTCACTGGCGCTTATGGGACCACATGGACGCCATTCTTTCTCTGGGTGTCAGCAAGCTGATCCACTGCGTAGTCGGCGGCGGACGGCGGGATGATGCTTCCGGCGAACCAATCGACGTGAAACAGTTGGCGGCACTGCCCCACGAGCAGAAGCGGGATCTGTTGATGCTGGCTGCGCTGTACGACCACACCTTGGACGTCGCCACACCGGCCCGTTGGGAGCAACTGCGGCGCAAGTTGCGGTTCGGCACGTGGCGAGCCAACTGGGACTGGTGGGCGGCTCTGGCCGTGACGCTGCTCACCGCCGGCGCTTTGCTGTACTCCGAATCGCTGCGGAAGACCACCGGCTTGTGGGGACTGCTGCCGATCCCGCTGGCGTGGCTCCCATGGGCCTGTCGGCAGGCGCGGTTGCTCTGGACTTCCTGGCGTGTGTCGCGGCAGATCCGCGTGATCGAACACCACCCCAATGTGTTGCGGCGATTGTTGGCCAAGTTCAGCCGTCAGGATCTGCTGGGCCAGCCCATTCCCGCACGTGATCGCAGCGACGACCGGTATGAGCTGCTGAAAAAATTCCAGGAAATTCTCAAGTCGCTTGGATACTCCAACGTCGTGGTGATCGTGGATCGAGTGGACGAACCGCACCTGATCAACGGCTCTCCCGAACGGATGCGCGACTTCATCTGGCCGATGTTCGACAACAAGTTCCTCAAGCACCCGGGGTTGGCGCTGAAGCTGCTACTGCCGGACGACCTGGTGTACTATCTGGACCGCGAATCGAAGGAGTTCTATGAACGGTCCCGTCTGGACAAGCAGAACCTCGTCCGGTCATTGGACTGGACGGGCGAAGCGCTCTACGACGTGGCCAGCGACCGGTTGGCCGCCTGCGCCCTCGATCCGGACAAGCGTCCGTCCGTGCGGGACCTGTTCGACGAAACCGTCGATCAGCGGGAACTGGTGAACGTCTTTGCCGGCCTGCGGGTGCCGCGGCACCTGTTCAAGTTCCTGCACCGCTTGCTGGTCGATCATTGCAGTCACTACACCGACGATCAACCTCAGTGGAAAATCAACCACGAAACGCTCAGCCGGACGCTGGCCCTGTACCATCGCGACCTCGCGGCCTACGACAAAGGCGCAGGAACGGGCTGAGGGTTCATCTTGACCCCACGGCGCGGACTTCCGTATTCTCCCGTGCCGTCGAACGGCCGGCGTCCTGTCCCGCTTGGGGCGCCGATCGTCCGCAACAACACTCCTTCGAAACCCATCCCTGTCAGTCAGCCTTTCTGCCCAACACCCGCGACACGAAAACGAGGCCCCGTGCCTTCGCCGGGCTCCGTGATCTTCAGCGGCCACCAGCGCCTGCCCCCGTCCGCCGGCAGCAGGTCGGACACGCCGTCATACGGCAGGGCGCCGCGCAGCCGCCGTGAGGCGTCGTTTTCGCCCGGACTGAGGCACGGCACCGCTTCGAATCGGAACACGATCCAGGGACCGGATCATGACGACCATCTGCAAGGATGCCGACTTTCGGATGCGCCGCTTCGCCGCCGGCGATCACGCCGAATTGGAAGGTTCCACCAGACCGTCCGGGGAATCGGTGGACGGCGAAACCGACGGCCGCCGTCCGCGGTCGTCCATCCACTCCGATCGCGCGCGGCGGCATACCGTGGTAGCACGGGGCCGCGCCGCCAGGCGATTCCGGTTCGGCTGCTTAGCCATCGCGGCGTTGTCACTGGCCGCCTCCGCCGGCTGTCAGCAATTGCCGTCCTGGACGGTCTGGAAGCCGCTGTGGCGGTCACAGACTCCCGAGTCGACCGACACCGCGGACGACTTCACTCCGAGCGTGGACACGCCGATGATCGGCGATTACGTGACCTTCGCCGGGTTGAACCTGGTGACGCTCGAGGGCGTCGGGCTGGTCGTCGGGCTGGACGGGACGGGCGGAGACCCACCCCCTTCGGCGTACCGCACGGCCATGCTGGACGAAATGAAACGCCGCGGCGTGCGCAATCCGAACGCGATCCTGCGTTCGCCCCACACGGCGCTGGTCATCGTGCGTGCGTATCTGCCGCCGATGATCCGCAAGGGTGAGCGGTTCGACGTCGAGGTGCGGCTGCCGGAAAACAGCAATGCCACCAGCCTGGCCGGTGGGCGGCTGCTGGAGACGTACCTCTCCGAGCAGGCCGTCGTGCCCGGCCGCGGCGTGCTGAAGGGGCACATCTTCGCCAAGGCCAAGGGGCCGATTCTCGTTTCCGCGGGCCTGGGAGATGCTCAATCGTTGGCCGGCGTGCTGCGCCGCGGACGCATCCTCGGCGGCGGCATTTCGCTGAAGCAGCGGGACCTGTCGATCTACCTCCGGAACGACTTTCGCAGCGTCCGCAACTCCAAGCGGATCGCCGACCGCATCGGACAGCGGTTTCACGCATACGACCGCTACGGGCAGAAGATTCCTCTGGCCGAAGCCAAAACCGACCAGTTGATCGTCCTGCGCGTCCCAACCCGCTACAAGGACAACTTCCCCCGCTACCTGGAAGTGATCCGCAACATCGCCTTCCGCGAATCGCCCGTGGCACGGCGGGTTCGCATCGAACGGCTCAAACAGGACCTGATGCGCGGCGAAACCGCCGAACGGTCCGCGATCCAGCTGGAAGCCATCGGACACGAGGCCCTGCCGATCCTCAAGGCCGCCCTGCGGTCGCCGGATCCGGAAGTGCGGTTCCATGCTGCCACGGCGTTGGCCTATCTGGAAGACCCCTCCGGGCTGCAGGAATTGGCCCAAGCGGCGCGGAACGAACGGGCGTTCCGCATCTTCGCCCTGGCCGCCATGGCGACCGTGGACGAGCCGGAATCGCGGCTGCTGCTCAGAGAGCTCACCAATGCCCAACGGCTGCCGTCGGGCGAATGGTACGACAGCGCCGAATTGCGGTACGGAGCATTTCGGGCTCTCTGGACGCTGGATCCACGCGATCCGTTCCTCAACGGCGAAAAGCTCAACGACGAATTCTGGCTGCACGTCCTGCCGACGGAAGGCCCACCGATCGTTCACCTGACGCATCGAATGCGGGCGGAAATCGTGCTCTTCGGCGGCGATCAGGTTCTCCGTACCCCGATCGCCGTGCGGGCCGGCAACCACATCCTGGTCACCGCGCCTGCGGCGTCCGACCGGATCGTCGTCTCACGGTACCAGGTCGGGATGCCCGACGAACGTCGCGAAGTTTCTACCCGGCTGGCCGACGTGATTCGGGCCTGTGCCGAGGTCGGTGCCACATATCCGGACGTCGTGCAGATGTTGATTCAGGCCAAGTACCAGCACAACCTGACGGGCCGATTGGAAATCGACGCCCTTCCGAAGGCCGGCCGCGTGTACGTCCGCCACCGCCCGAATCGTGCCCAGAAGGCCCCCGTGGGCCGTCCGGTGCTGACCCCCAACATGTTCGACAATCATGCCGGTCCGGCGTTCCAGGACCACGGCGACGGTCCGAACACACCCGCGGAGCCGTCCGGAGACTCGGTCGGTCCCGAGCCGGGCACGCGCGGAAGCGGCTCTTCCGCGGGCGGCGATGCGACGCGCGACGAAACGGCGCCGGATGCCGCTGCAGCCGATCCGTTCGTCGGCAAGTCACCGGAGAGAGTCTCCGAACGATCCCCCCGCACGGCGCCGGACGGCACGGTGGGGCGAGCCAGTCTCGTGGGAGGCGAACTCGATTGAATCCCGCCGAACGGTCGGCGGCTGCGGCGTCCCGCCGTGTTGCCCCCGAACGCCACCCGTCGCACGCATCCGCCGCAACACCGGCCGCGACACTCGTCATAGTACGGAAGCCCTGCGGTGGCCGGGGCGCCTGATCCCCGTGAGCTTGGTTTCGCCCCGACGGCGCCTTGCCGATCGCCACCGAACGCCCGGCATCCGGAATCGCACGGCCCGAGAAGGTCCGAGATGTTGAAATCCTTGGAGATCTTCGGCTTCAAGAGTTTCGCGGATCGGACGCGGTTCGAGTTTCCGCCGGGGATCACCTGTATCGTCGGCCCCAACGGCAGCGGCAAGAGCAACGTCGTCGACGCCGTCAAATGGGTGCTGGGGGATCAGAGTCCCAAGAGTCTCCGCGGCAAGGAGATGACCGATGTCATCTTCAACGGGTCCGCGAATCGCAAACCCGCCCAGTTCGCCGAAGTGATTCTGACGTTCGACAACCGCCGCCGGTTCCTGCAACTGGATCAGGACGAAGTGCAGGTCGGCCGGCGACTGTGGCGGCACGGGGACGCCGAATACCTGCTCAACGGCGCCGCTGCGCGGTTGCGGGATATTCGCGAGCTGTTCGCCGGCACGGGGGCCGGAGCCGTCTCGTACTGCGTCATCGAACAGGGCCGCGTCGCACAGATCCTGCAGAGCAACCCGACGGCGCGGCGAGCGGTGTTCGAAGAAGCCGCCGGAATCAGCCGCTACCGGTCCCGCCGCACCGAAGCCCTCCGACGGCTCGAACGCGTCACACAGAACCTGCAGCGACTGCAGGACATCGTGGACGAAGTCGAATCGCAGCTCAATGCCACCCGCTCGCAGGCCGAAAAGGCGGCCACGTACCGCCGGCTTTCCGACGAACTGCGTCGATGGTGGGTCGGATTGGCCGCCGACGAGTTTCGCGCCCTGGACGCCGAGCGGCGCCAGCTGCACACGAAACTGCAGCAACTGGAGCAACGGATCCAGAACCACGAACAGCGACTCGCCCAACGACAGGCCCGATTGACCGACTGCGAGGAAGCCGCACAGCAGGCCCAGACCGAGCTGCAACGTCTCCAGCAACAGTGGACCGCGGTCCGCGAACAGGTCGCCGCCCATACCACCACGCTCAGACACCTGCTCCAGAGGCTCGAGGAACTGCAGGACGAACGGCTGCGGCTGCAGCGACAGATCCGCTCGCTCATCCTCCGCCGCCACCGAACCGGCGGCCGGTTGCACGAGGCACGGCAGGTCTGCCGGCAAATGCACGAACAATGCACCGCCACGCGCCGGACCATCGAAGAACTCCGTCGGCAGGAACAGGAACTGACCGACCGCCGCACGCACCTCCTGCACCGGCGGGACGAACTGGTTCGCCGCCTCGCCGATCTGCGCGAGCGGTCGCGAACCGCTTCCGGAACGCTGGCCGGCTTGCAGGCCCAGCGCGAGCAGGCCGTCCGACATCGCGACGAACTGGGCTCCCGGCTGGACGCGCTGAACCGCCGCCGCGACGCCGACGAAGCCGCTTTCCACCAGCGCAAAGCCGAAGAAGACCGACTGGCCGCCGAACTGGCACGAACGGACCGCGAAGTGGCTGCCATCGAAACAGACCGACGGCGGCTCCGCCAACAGATGCAGGAAGCGCAGGACGCCCTGCAGCGGCTGCGTGAAGAACGCAGCGCCGTCCGCGCCCGCATTCAACTGCTCGACGAATGGGAAGCCCGCGACGGAACTGGGGCCAGCGTGCGCGAGCTGCTGACGCGGGCGAGCCTGGCCGACCACGGGCCATTTGCGGCCATGAGCGGGTGCCTGGCCGACCACTTCGAAGTCTCGCTCGAAGACGCGGCGTTGGTCGACGTCGCATTGGGCGACCGGGCGCAACTGATCCTCGTTCGCGACTGGGATGCCATCCTGCGATATCTGACCCGCCACAGCAGCGAGTTTCGCGGCCGCGTCGGATTCACCTCGCCCGAAACCGTCGCGCTCTGCGCCGGTGCAACCGCCGACGCCCCCGCACCGGACGACAGCCGACCGACCGCCACGACCGAACCACCCGAGCGGGCGCTCCGCAAGGATTCTGTCCCTTCTCCAACGGAACCCGTCCACTCCTCGGCCCACGGCAACCGCCAATCGGCACGCCCCAGCGGTGCGCCCATCCCACAACCACACATCCGTTCCCACGCGAGAACCACTCCGGCGGCGATCCATAGGCTCCCCGAAGCGACCGCGGACGAAGCGGCGCAGCCGCCCGCGCCCCCAGCCCAGCCTCCCCAGAACC
>RFHO01000482.1 GCA_003696385.1 Planctomycetota bacterium
CCCCGGGGCCTCGCACACCCTGGAAGTCACGTGGGCCGAACTCGTCCGGCAGCTCGTTCCTTCGGCGGAACGCGTCCGCTTCACCAGCAGCGGCACGGAAGCCACCCTGATGGCCGTCCGGCTGGCCCGACTCGTCACGGGACGTACGAAGATCATCAAGTTCGCGGGCCATTTCCACGGCTGGCACGATGCGGTGATGCCCGCCCCCGAACCGCCGCACCCGGAGTCCTGGACCGTCCCCGGCATCCCGCCGGCGGTGGCGGCCGAAACCATCGTCGTGCCGCCCAACGACCGCGACGCCCTGCAATCGGCCATCGAAAAGTACCGGCCGGCCGCCGTCATCCACGAGGGCAACGGCAGCCGCTGGGGGACGGTGCCCGCGCCGCCGGAGTTCCTCCGCTTCATCCGTGAGATCACCGCGGCGACCGGCACGGTTTTCATTCTCGACGAGGTCATCACCGGATTTCGTGTCGCTCCCGGGGGCTTTCAGTCCCTGTGCGGTATCGTGCCCGACCTGACGACGCTCGCGAAAGTGCTGGCCGGCGGCCTGCCCGGCGGTTGCCTGGCCGGTCGCGCCGACATCCTCGACGCGCTCGCGTTCGACAACCGCTGGGGGCGCAAGATGAAGCACCCCGGGACATTCAACGCCAATCCCGTTTCCGCGGCGGCGGGCATCGCGATGCTCGAACAGGTGCGGACCGGGCAGCCCTGCGAGCACGCCAACGCGGCCGCCCGGCAGCTCAGAAGCCGCCTGAATGCGCTGTTCGATGACCTGGGTGCGCGATGCGTCGCCTACGGCCAGTTCTCCGCCGTCAAGATCCTGCCCGAATACGACGGGCCCCGGCCCGACGGCGACGCCTTCATCCCGTACCAGAACGACTGGCGCAAGCTGGACCGCCGGTTCGATCCCACGCTGACGCACGCGTTCCGCTGCGCACTGCTGCTCAACGGCGTCGACTGGATGGGCCTCGGCGGCACAACCACCGCCGCCCACACCGAAGACGATATCGAACAGACCGTGCTCGCCTTCGCAAACGCCATCGACCTGCTGCGGGAGGACGGCTTCGCGATATGAGCCGTTCGCCGGCCGCCGCCCCGCCGCGACCGGGCTCAGGCATCGTGCGTGTGTTCCGGCCCCGGAAACGTGCCCCCACGCACCTCGTCGGCGTACTGCCGCACGGCCGACTTCACGGCGCCCGCCAGCTCGGCATACCGCTTGACGAACTTCGGCCGGAAGTCCTCGGTCAGCCCCAGCAGGTCCGGCGTCACCAGCACCTGACCGTCGCAATGCGGGCCGGCACCGATCCCGATCGTGGGCACCGAAACGGCCTGCGTGATGCGGCGTGCCACGCCCGCCGGAATCAGCTCCAGCACGATCCCGAACGCGCCGGCGTCGGCCACCTCGCGAGCGTCCGCCAGAAGCCGGTCGGCATCCCGCTGAATCCGTCCCAGGCCACCCATCAGGTGAACCGCCTGAGGTCGCATGCCGATGTGCGCCATCACCGGAATGCCCGCCCGCGTCAGAGCGGCTATGGTCTCCGCCTGACCGGGTCCCGATTCCAGCTTGACCGCGGGCGCTCCGGTCTCCTTCAGAATCCGCCCGGCGTTACGCACCGCTTCCTGCACGCTCACCTGATACGACAGAAACGGCATGTCGACGACCACCAGAGCCCGCCGGACCGCGCGGGTGACCAGCCGGGCGTGATAGATCATTTCCTCCAGCGTCACCGACAGCGTGTTCGGCTGCCCCTGGACGACCATCCCCAGCGAGTCGCCCACCAGCAGCGCGTCGACCCCGGCTTCATCCAGCAACCGTGCCCAGAGGAAATCGTACGCGGTCAGCATGACGAGCCTGCGCCCGTCCGCCTTCGCCCGCACGAACCGCGGCACGGTCACCGGTTTGGCATCGTCGCCCATCGACTTCGCCTCCCACTGCGTCCTGCGCGTGCCGAAACCGACTCCAGCAACAGACGAACACGGCCCCGACGGGCCGTCTCTGCGACGCAGCAGACTACCGCGAGACGGCCGGCATTGCCACCACCGACCGACTCTGCCAACGAAGGCGCGTGAACGATCCGCCGCAGATGCCGGGTCGTGCGAAATCCCCGGACGACCCGGCACACGTCGCCCGGTGAGAACAACTGCCCCGCGCGGAACGCACGACGATGGACGGCCCACGTGCCGACAATCAGCGACACGCCGCCCCGTGCACCAACCCCACGCATCCGCCGACGCGATCCCCCGTGGCCCCGGGGGCCCGATCACCTCCGGCGACAGAAACCGCCGGAAAATGTCCGAACGTCGCCCTACGGATCATCGGAAGGAGCGCCGCACGCCGGACCGCCGGACCAGCGGCAACGGAAACCGCCGCGGGATCTGCGAAGACCGAACCGCGGACCACAGAAATCGCCGCAGCCGCGCGGAAGTGGATTCGCGGACCACGGGAAGCAGCGCCGCATGCTTGGCGGCCAGACCACGGGCGCGAAGAAGCGGCACCAAATTCGATTCGGCGCAAACAGCGTAAAACCTGGCTCAGCAGTAGCACGCAGGAAAGCGCACGCCGTCGAAACCCGCCACGCGACCGCGGCCCCCACGGGCGTCGTGCAACGGGCTGCAAAATCACGCCACTCGCTGCGCAAAAAAGAACTGGGCGGTGCAGGACTCGAACCTGCGACTTCTACCGTGTGAAGGTAGCACTCTAGCCACTGAGTTAACCGCCCCGATGGCCGCCTTCTTGCCCCATCAGACGCAACCGATGGTGCGAGCAGCCGTTGCGCGTACCTTTTTAGCAGTCGCTCGGTCGACTGACAAGCATCCCCGCCGGACTCCGGGAGACAACCGGAAACGTACCCGCTCCGGACTCCGAAGCATACCGCCGACTCCACCGGGACGGCCCCAACACTCCGGGCAGTGAGGCGGAGCGCCGGCCGCTGTCGCTTTGCCCAGTTCCCGCTGACAGAACCGCGGGATCGGCGCGTCGGTTCCGTCGCCCCGGCCTCAGGCCGACGGCTCACAACGCGTGTGCCACACCGCTGGCACGGCATCGTGCGTTTCACTGCCGGTCGCCGATCTTCTTCTCCACGCGGCGGCGAAAGCGCGCCTTGTCGATGACACGCAGCCGGTGCGTGCCGCGTGCGATGCGCTCCGTGCCATCGTGGGCGTGAAACTGAAACAGGACGTCCCGCCCGTCCACGTAGACGACGCGAGCCTGACAGTGCACTTCCGCACCGGGCGGTGTAGGCGCCAGGTGCTCCACCTGCACTTCGACGCCCACGGTACTTTCGTGGTCCTCCAGCAAGGGCAGCATGGCATTGCGAGCGGCATGCTCGAGGAACCATACCAGCGCCGGAGTGCACAGCACCGGCGGCATGGAGTCGTCCGCAAAGTCGATCAA
>RFHO01000080.1 GCA_003696385.1 Planctomycetota bacterium
CGACACTCCCTCGGAGGGCTCCGCCGATGGCCGGTCCGGACCGCGTTTCGATCGCCGGCTGAGGCAACACTTCCGCGTTCGCCGCTTTGCCACGGGCGACCGGCTGCGTGCCCTGGCCGACTACCGCCACCTCCGGTTCGGCGATTCGCGAAGCCCTCTGCGGAAACACCTGCACGATCTGGCGGACGCATTTCGTGGACAACCGGTGGCCGGCATCCTGCTGTTTTCCGACGGCGCCGACAGTGGCGCGGCGCACGCCGGCGAACGGACCGCGGCCGCGACACGGACTCCAACCGCAGCGGCCCCGCGGGCCCGCCCCGCGTCCGCCAAACGCCCGGCCGGCAAACTGCCGCCGATCTATCCCGTGCTGCTCGGACGCCCGGCACAGCGTCCCAATCTCGCCATCACGGACGTTCGCGTCGCGGAAACGCTCTTCGAGGACACTCCGGTGACGCTCGCGGTCGAAGTGCTCGCCGTACACGCCACCGGCCGTTCACTGCGGGCCGCCGTCTTCGATGCCGCGGGAACTCTCGTCGAACAACGCACCGTCCCGATCCAGCGCGACCGCTCGCGGCTGGAACTGTTGTTCCGGCTGGCCGAACCCGTCCGCCGTAAAGCCTTCGCGCGCGTTCAGGTCGGCCTGGCCGACGAGTGGGACCCCACCGCCCGCGGCGGTCCGAAAGCAGCGTTGCTCGATGAACCCGACCATCCGACCACCGAAACGACTCTGGCCGACAACGATCGCACCGTCGAACTGCACGGCCACGCGGAACGCCACCGCATCCTTTACGTGTCGGGACGACCGAACTGGGAATGGAAATTTCTCCGCCGAGCCGTGGAACGCGACCCCCGGCTGCAACTGACCGGTCTGATCCGCATCGCCCGCCGCGAGGCGAAGTTCGACTTCCGCGGCCGCCCCGGCGAACGAACCAACGCCCTGTTCCGCGGCTTCGACGCCGCGGCGGAGGAATCCGAGCAGTACGACGAACCGGTCTTTCTGCGGCTGAACACACGAAACGAAAACGAGCTGCGGCGCGGATTCCCGAACACGGCCGAAGACCTGTTCGCCTTCGATGCGGTCGTGCTGGACGACATCGAAGCCGCGTTCTTCACCCGCGATCAGCTGGCCCTGCTGCAGCGGTTCGTATCGGAGCGCGGCGGAACCCTGATGATGCTCGGGGGCGTCGACACCTTCGCCCACGGCGGCTACGACCGGACGGTCCTGGCGGACGTGCTGCCGGTCTACATGGACCGACCACACGCAGCGGACCGGGCCGCGGCCGTTCCGGCCCCCGCCCGCCGAACGGGCCCCTCCCCCGCAGCCGCGTACCGATTCCGCAAGACCCGCCAGGGCCGCCTCGAGCCCTGGCTCCGGCTGGATCGGTCGATCGAAGACGACGCCCGCCACGAGGACGCGCTGCCCAGCCTGCACGTCATCACCCCGGCCCGCACCGTCAAACCGGCTGCGACGATTCTCGCCCACTTCACCGACACGGCCGGCCACCCTGCCGGCCTCGCGCTGGTCACCCAGCGCTACGGACGCGGGCGCGCAGTCGCTTTCCTGGCCGGCGACCTGTGGCGTTGGCGTCTGAAGACCCCATCGGCGCACGACGCCCCGGATCGATTCTGGCGACAGCTTGCACGGTGGCTGGTGGCCGACGTTCCGCCGCGGCACGAACTGACCATCGACCATCCCTCCGCCGATGCCGGGACGCTGCGGTGCCGCATCCACTGTCGCGACCGTTCCTTCGCTCCCGACACCCGCGCTGCCGTTCGGATCGAGGTGTACTACCACGGCCGCGAAGCCGTCTCGAACGCCCCCCCCGGCCCCACGCGCCGTCCACAGCCACCCCAGGTCGCCCGGCAGGCGTCGATCGTGCTTCCGGCTGTAGCCACGACCCCCCAATCCGGTGCCATCCTGCCCGTCGACGGCACACTCGCGGACAAGGCGACCGCCACGACCCAAGCCGAAACCAAAACCCGCACCTCAGCCTCTCTGAACCCTTCATTGCCGTCGCGGCAGTCACCGCCGACACCACCGGGCCGCTGGCGCCGCCTGCACAGCCTGACTGCGCGGCCTGTGGCCGACCGGCCCGGCGTCTACGAAGCCGTCTTCCACCCGCCCGGAGAAGGACTGCTGTGGATCGTCGCGCATGTGCGCCCGCACGATGCCCGCACCGAAGCCGCTCCCGGTGATTCGGCCGTCGTGCTGCAGCGGGGCTGGGTCGAATCGCCGCGCGTCGCCGAGTTCCGGCCGCTGCAGACCGAAAACGGCGGTGCCTTGCAGCGGCTCGCCGCCGAAAGCGGCGGCGAAGTCGTGCCACTGGAGCAACTCGAAACCTTCGTCGACAGCCTGCCGCACCGCAAACTGCCCGTCTCCCGGACGCATCGCAAGCCGTTGTGGCATTCACCCTGGATGCTGGTCGCGGCGTTCACCGCCCTGATCGGCGAGTGGTACTGGCGACGTCGCCATGGCCTCGCGTGACTCCCTGCTCAACGACCGTCGGAGGAACCCATGAACCCCGCCGCTCGATGGAAAACCTTGCTCCCGGCATCCTTTACCCTGCTGCCCGCGATGTGTCTTGCGACCGTGGCGTGGCCCGCCCCGGCTGCAGCGAGCGACACCGCGCCGACAGCCGTGCCCGAATCCCGCTCCGGGGACGCAAACGCAATCGACCAGGCCCCCGCCGCCGAACGCGGATCGCCCCGTGCCGGCGCCGGGACGCTCGCAAGCCACAAGGGCGGAGCATCCCACGAACGGATCGGAACGCCGCGCACCGCCGCGACCATCGGCAACGGCTCCGACCGGGCGGCGGACGCCTTCCTGCGGCAGTGGCCGTCACCCACCGGCGGCGTGCTCGTCGTACTCGGTGCACCGGGAACGAACGACTACCGTCGCGACTTCGATCGGACCGCGGCGTTCTGGATCGATGCCGCCACACGGAGTTCTCTCCCCCATCGGCTGCTGCAACCACAGCCCGATTCGGGCCGACGACTCCGTGAGCTGCTGCGGGAGATCGCCGAGCACGACCGGGCCGCCGCCCCGAGCGCGGATGATCGACCGAACGGCCGGGCCACATCGACGCTGTGGCTGGTCCTGATCGGGCACGGGACGTTCGACGGTCGCACGGCCCGGTTCAACCTGGCCGGTCCGGACGTATCGGCCGAAGAACTGGCGGGCTGGCTCGAACCAATCGGCCGGCCACAGGTGGTCGTCTGCGGTTTCTCGTGCAGCGGAGCCTTCCTGCCGAAGCTGTCCGCCCCCGGGCGGGTCGTCGTCAGTGCCACGAAAAGCGGCACCGAGCACCTTTACAGTCGCTTCGGCCGGTTCTTCGCCGAGGCGGTAACGACTTCGGAGGGAGATCTCGACAAGGACGGCCGCACCTCCGTGTGGGAAGCCTTCCTCGCCGCCTCCCGACGCACCGAACGCTTCTATCGCTCGCAGGGGCGGCTGGCGACCGAACATCCCCTCCTGGACGACAATGGCGACGGCCAAGGGGTCCGCGCCGCATGGTTCGACGGGCTGTACCCGCGTGAAAACCTCGCCGTGCAGGGTCCGCTCGATGGCATCGCCGCGCACCAGGTGCATCTTGTCGCACCGCCAAAGCACTCGACCCTCTCGAATGAACAGCGCAGCGCTCGGCAACGGCTGGAGAGCGAACTGCGTGCTCTGCGCGCGAAGCGGTCGCGGATGACCGAGGCCGATTATCTCGACGCCCTGGAACGGATCTTCCTGCAACTGGCCGACGTGTATGCAGCCGCCGACGTGGCCACAACGCCCCGGTGACTGGGACATACGGCCGTGGCCGCGCAACCCGTCTGCGGCGTCGCAAACCTCGTCGCGACCTGTACAGCCTCCCCCGCCGGAATCACCGTTGGCTGTCCCAAACGACGGACTTTCCCGGCCGGGGCCACCGGTCTCATCCGAAGCAACCCGACGACGACGGTCCCGTACTCCCGCCGGCAGCGACTCAGCCGAGCACTGCTGCGGATCGACGGCGCAGCTCACGCACCACTTCGGCGATCCGCGGAACGGCCCGTTCGATGTCCGCTTCCGTGTTCAGCGTACTGACGCTGAAGCGGACGGCCGAGCGGTACACCTCCGGAGGACAGCCCATCGCCACCAGCGACGGTGCCGGTTCCGCCGCGCCGCTGGCGCAGGTGCTGCCCAGCGAACACGAAATGCCCGCCAGGTCCAGCGCGATCAGCAGCGGTTCACCCTCCAGCCCCACGAACGAAATGTTCGACGTATTGGGCAGGCGGTGCTCCCGCGATCCGTTGACGTGCGTCGGCCCGCAACTCTGTTCCAGACCGTGTTCGAGCGCGTCGCGGAGCCGCCGCAACCGCTCCATCCGGCCCGGCAGATCGTCCGTGCAGATCCGCAACGCTTCGGCCATGCCGGCCGCCAACGCCACCGGCTCGGTTCCCGGCCGCCGGCCCTGTTCCTGGTGCCCGCCGAACAGCAGCGGCGCCAACCGCACGCCTTTGCGCAGCAGCAGCCCGCCGATGCCCCGCGGCCCATGAAACTTGTGCGCCCCGAACGCCAGTGTCGTCGCGCCCAGCCGGCCGAAGTCGACGGGGATCTTGCCCACCGCCTGAACGGCATCCAGATGCAGTGGAACGCCATGCCGCGCGCAGCGTTCGGCCAGCGGCGCGACGTCCTGGATCACGCCCGTTTCGTTGTGCGCCAGAATGACCGTCACCAGTCCCAGACGGTCCCAGGGAAGCGCATCGTACTGATCCGCGATCAACCGGCCTTCCGAATCCACCTCCAGGTAGATCAGCTCCCAGCCGTGCGATTGGCGGAAGCGACAGGCTTCCATCGTGGCGGGGTGCTCGCCCCGCGTCAGCGCGATCGCCCGCGGCTGTCCCGCGGTCAGTCCCAGGATCGCCATGTTGGACGCTTCGGTTCCACCGCTGGTGAAGACCACCTCGTCCGGATCGGCTCCCAGTCGCTGCGCGATCGACTCGCGAGCATCCTCCAGCACGCGGCGCGCCACCCTCCCGTCCGCATGCCGGCTGCCGGGATTCCCGAACGCGTCACGGAGCACGCGGGCCACCGTTTCGATGACCTCGTCGAAGGGACGCGTCGTCGCATTGTTGTCCAGGTAGATGCGATCGGTCGACTTCCCGGTCATCGGTCGTCGTCCTCTCCCGCCTCACGGCCACCCCACGTTTTCCGGCAGCACGAGCGGCACGGCTCGAGCCCCCGCCGGCCTCGCGCCACAAGCACGCCGCCGCTCCGCCAATCGGCGACCGTAAGCGTCTCAACCGGACGCCGCCGTCGGCTGTGGTTCGGCGACCAGGCGTTCGGCCAGCGCCCGCAGTACGCGCTGCAACACGCCCAGCGAGTCCTCCGCCTGCTCCAGCGTGATCGTCATCGGCGGGCTGATCCGCAGCACACGGCCGGCCAGCGGACCGAGCAGGTGGACGCCGTCACCACCCGGCTCGCCCAGATACGCGGCCCGCACGATCTCCACGGCCACCTGTTCCGCCGTGCGTCCCGCGAACGGCGCCGCCTCGATGCCGAACACCAGCCCCTCGCCGCGCACCTTGGCGATCAGGCCCGTCTGCTTCAGGCGATCGAGTCCCTCGACGAACACGGGCGTCAGCCGGGAAACGTGCTGCAGGACGTTATCACGTTCGAACTGTTCGATCGTCGCCACCACCGCCGCACATCCGAGCGGATGCGCGCTCCAGGTATCCGACAATTCGCCGTAATCCAGCAACTCCATCAGGTCCATCCGCCCGAGCACCGCACTGACCGGAACGCCGTTGCCCAGCCCCTTGCCGAGCGTGACGAAGTCCGGGCGCAACCCGTGTTTCTCGAAGGCGAACATCGCACCGGTGCGACCGAAATTCGACTGCACTTCGTCCAGCACCAGCAGCACGTCGTGCTCGTCGCAGAAGCGTTGCAGCAACTGCAGATACGCACTGGGCGGGTGATAGCTGCCTCCGCCGCCCAGATACGGCTCGGTGATCAGTGTTCCGATCCGCCGGCCCAGCTCTTGCCACACCGCATCCAGTTCGGCGGCATACGGCTGCAGATCGAGTTCGGCCTGCTTGGAAACGTCGTCGATCTCCTCCCGCGGGAATGCAATGAACCGCACTCGCGGATCGCGTTCCGGATCGTGCTCGGTGCCCGTGACCGCACCGGCCAGGCCTTTCTTGCCGTGGAATCCGTGCCGCGTCGCCAGGATGATCGGTCTCTCCCGATCGCGGCGCAGGCACGCCCACAGCGCCTTCTGGACGGCCTCCGAGCCCGAAGCCGCCCACATCACGCCGTCCAGCTTTTCGCCGCAAGGCGTGCGGCGGGCCACACGCAACAGGGCCTCGACCGCCTGGACCTCCAGAGGCGTGATCGCGTTGTACGCCGTCAGTGGCGCCGCGGGCAGGTACTCCTGAGCCGCCGCATCGCCCCCCTCCGCCGGCGGCTTCGCGTGCTCCCGCACCCAGCCCATCAACTCGCAGACCCGTTGCCACCAACCGGCAGGATTGTGCCCCAGGTTCGCAACCAGCACGCCCGAGGTGTAATCCCACAGCCGCCGTCCTTCGGGAGTGAACACGAACGGTCCGGCGGCCCGCGCGAGCACGGCCTGGCTGGGTGTGAATGTTCGCAGGCCGTGCGGCTCGTGCCGGGCAATGACCTCGCGGGCCGCATTGCTCTGATGCTCACCCGGAAACACGATCGGTTCTGCCATCTCACCTGCTCCGCTGACGGACGATGGGGGCGCACGAGCGGGCCGCGAATCGGCCCGAAATGCCGACCGGCCCCTCATGCACAATTACCGCAACTCCGTGTTCGCTTTGTACCGCTCGCGCACCGCGGACACAACGAACCACACGACGATCGGCAAGCCCCGCAGCACGGTCGCCCGACAACGGTCGCCGCCGAGCACGCTGTTCGTTGCGTGGCGCGACTGCGGGGTTATGATCCGGTCCTCACAGCAAGTGATGCGCGGGATGCCCG
>RFHO01000081.1 GCA_003696385.1 Planctomycetota bacterium
CCCCAGCGCTGCAACCGCCGAAGCGGATCCAGAACCGATTGATGTTCGACCGGTGTGCTGATGACGTGCGGGGGGCATTGGGCGCGCCCGCCGCGCCACAGTCTCCAAAGCGGCGTCAGCAGGCCTTTGATGATCAGGTTGTTCGCTTCGGTGGCACCGCTGGTGAAGATGACCTCTTCGGGCAGGCAGGCGAGCGATTGCGCGATCTTCGAGCGGGCGTCTTCGACCACGCCCGCCGCCCGACGGCCGATCACGTGCTGGCTCGCAGGATTGCCCCAGGCGGTACGCCGAACGCGATCCATTTCGGCCGCGACGGCCGGGTCCAGCGGCGTCGTCGCGTGCGCATCCAGGTAGATCACGTCGGTCGCCGGCATGGCTGAGCCGATCGGTGGCGACAGGACAGCTTGACGGACGGGCGACGAACCGCGGCCAGCGGCACGGCCCCGAGCGAAGGTGCGGCCGACATCAAGGCGCAAGCGTCCAGTCGTACTTGTTCAATTCCAGTACGAGAAACACGCACCCGGCCGTCAGCGCGGCGATGGCCACGAAAAGCAGTGCCACGTAGACGTCCGGAGCCGGTTTGGGCGCGTTGGAATCAGAGCCGCGAGGTGACATCGTCGCCTTCCTGTATGACGCCGTTTTTCGCCTTTTGAACGACCACGCCGACGGAGCGGTCGGGTGTGACCAGCACGAGGCGGATCTCGCCCAGATACTTCGCGCGGTCGGTCTGGGCGGTTCCCCGGCGGTAGACCAGCAACTGATGGCCTTCGATCAGGCCGTCGTCACTGCCCAGGGAGATTTCGACCAGATCGGGCTGCCCGGATCGCTTCGCGTGCTTGGCCATGATCACCTTGCCGAACACCAGCGGCGGAGGTGCTTGCCGACGAATGATCTTCTTAGGATCGGGGTCATAGCCGAGTTCGGCCAGGTACCGCTTCAGGACGGCCAGTTCCTGCAGGGTCTGCTCATGCTTGGTCAGCAGCGCTTCGCGCTCGGTCTGCAGAGCCCGCAACTGGTCTTCCAGAGCACGGTTCTTGGCCGCCAGGTCGTTGAGTGTCTTGTGCAGTTTTTCGTTGGCAGCCCGCTGACGCAGTGCTTCGGCGCGGCGATTGTTCGCTTCGTCGCCGGAAATGTCGACCAATGCTTTGCTGGTGTCCTGGGCGGTCCGCAGCGAATCGAGTTCCGCCTTGGTCTGGTTGAACAGGTCCTGAAAGTTGTTGCGTTCCTTTTCGGCGGCCAGCGCCCGCTCGGTGGCGGCCTTGATTTCCATCTGCAGTTTGTCCTTTTCCTGCCGGTGGGCCTCGTCCGCTTCATCCATGGCCTTTTTCAGGTCTTCGATCTGTTGCGCAAGATCCTCGCTGTGGACCTTCCAGTTCTGCTGCACCGTAAAGACCGTCGCGGCAAACGCCATGAAGCAAACGCTCAGAACGACCTGGATGACAACGAGCAATTTGCCGACGAAAGTCATCTGTCCAATCTCCCAGGCATGGACGCTCTCACGGACGTCGTCCCGTTATCAGTTCGGGGCGGCGGCGTCTCCGCCTTTCTCACCGGCAGACGGCGACAGCTTCAACTGTCCGCGCAACTGCCGATTGCGCGCCTCCAGCCGTTCCACCACACCGTTCAGTCGCACCAGGACGTCCTGCAATCGTGATTGCTGTTCGTCGAGTTTGTATTGCTCGGCCTGAAGTTGATGCAGTTGCTGGGTCAGCCGGAACACGTCTTCCCGTCGCAGTTTGGCCAGCGATCGCAATCGCAGGGATTCTTCGGCGACGCGTTTTCCTTCGTCCAGCAGCTTCATGTTCTCCTCATTCAGCGCGGCCAGCTGGTCGCGAAGGCTGTTCAACCGTCGGTCTATCGCGGCGAAATCCTTTTCGAGCAGCGGCCTGGTGGCTGCAAGCTGACTTTCCACCTGCTGGATTTGCTCATCCAGCGCGGCCACCTCTTCCTTCTGGCGGTCAATCTTGTGCCGGTAAGCGGCCAGGATGGCGTCCGCTTCGATGCGCGTGTTTTCCTTGACCGATTCCCCCTCCAGACGCGTCTTGACCGACCACAGCGTCGGCTGATCGGGGGATTCGACTTTCTCGAAGATGTACTCGTCTTCCAGCCAGCGACGATCGGCATTCCAGTTCGGCCCACCGACGCGCGCGATGAACGCCAGCCCCATGAAGGCGACGCTCACGACCGTCATCGTTACGGTGAGGACTTTGCCGAGCGTGGTGATCATTGAATGGGCCGTCCACCTGGAAGTGGCGATGCTTGTGGCGTCGTTTCACCGGAAACCTGGCGAAAACAGCCTGCCGGCGGCCCGGCAAAAACGGCACGCGCCGGGAAACTGCCGAGCCCGGCGCAACGGCGCGGGAGCCGGACCAGGCGCACTACGGCATAATGCATTTCGGTTGTGTGCGACGGCGCGGAACAATCCAAATAAAGTGACCGCCGGAACGACCGTAAAAAGGTTGCCGCCGTCACTGACCACACCGGTTTTGTCGAACGCGCCGACAACGAACGGGTGGTCACGGCCCGAGGTTGGACGCGGTCGGATACCCTTTCGGATATTTAGGGCGCTGAAATCCGCGACGTCAACCGGCCGGCACGCCGGGGAACCGCGGTTCAACCGGCGGTTTCGGCCGGTCGTGGGCGGAGGG
>RFHO01000082.1 GCA_003696385.1 Planctomycetota bacterium
CGGAATGTCGCCCCCGCCTTCTCCGGCTTCGGCCTCAGTGGAAAAAGCCGTTTGGGCCGCTGTACCGGCCAGAAGCCCCTTCAATGCGTCACGTCGCGTGAATCGAGTCATCGATCTGTTGCCTCTCGTTGTTGCGCTTCCCGGTCGATGCGGCATTCCGGCGCCGCCAAGCATTCCGAATCAGCCCGCGCCAGGCCCGCCATCGCAGCGGCCACGCCCCGCGACGGCGAACCATTCGCGGGCCTGCAGCCGGTCGCCGACGCAACCGAAGATCAGCGTATTGCCTTCGATCGGCCCTCCGGTGCGCTTCCAAACGGCTCATTGGCGCACCGGCGGCCTGGCGGGCGGATGGCGGGCGAGAATCGCCTTCATCGCATCCAGAACCTGCGGCCGCTCGCCGGCCAGATTCCGCGTCTCCAGCGGATCTTCGAGGTAGTCGTACAGCTCGTAATCGACCGGACCGCTGCCGTCAAACGCCTTCCACTCCACCAGCCGCCAGCGATGCGTGCGAATGGCACGGCCCAGCCGCTTGCCGCGCGGATAGCAATGATACGCATGGTCGCGCACGCTGCCGCCTTCCGGATCGCGCAGCACCGGCAGCAGACTCGTCCCGTCGATCGGCTGCGGACCATCCGGAACCGGCAGTCCCGCCAGCTCGCACAGCGTCGGGTAAACGTCCACCGTTTCCACCAGGGCGTCGGTGTGCGTCCCCGGTCGCGTCACTCCCGGAGCCACCACGATCAGCGAAATCCGCACGGCCTGCTCGTAGTTCGTGTGCTTGGTCCACATCCCGTGGTCGCCCAGGTGCCAGCCGTGGTCGCCCCACAGCACGACGATCGTCTCGTCCTGCAATCCGCGCCGGTCCAGCTCGTCCAGCACCTTGCCGATCTGTGCATCCACATAGCTGACCGCCGCAAAGTATCCGTGAATCAGCCGCCGCACCAGCTCTTGCGGCAGTGGCGGATGCTGCGGGATCGGCTCGTACTGGTTCAGCTCGCCCAGCGTCTTGCCGGCATACGGCGGAGCCCCCACGGGCGGTTCGGTCACCTGCGGCAGCGGCAGACGCGCCGGATCGTAAAGGTCCCAGTACTTCCGCGGTGCGCAGAACGGCAGGTGCGGTTTGACGAATCCCAGAGCGATGAAAAACGGCTGCTCGCGCTGCGCGGCCTCCCGCAGGAGCCGGATGCCGGCGGCCGCGATCCGCCCGTCCGCATAGGCGATGTCGGGCACGTCGGCCGCCTCCCAGGCCGGACCGCGCGGAAGCCCCTTCGCCGAACGGTTGCTGAACAGCGCCTCCTCGCGAGTCAGGCCGCCCTGCGGATTCTTCCACACCGCATAGTCGATCACCCGGTCGGGCAGAAACGGCACGCTCCACGACCGCTCGTCGCCGACGTTTCCGTGTCCGATGTGGAAAACCTTTCCCGCTCCGGCGACGAAATAGCCGTGCCGTTTGAAGTGCTGCGGCAGCGTGACGGCATCCGGCACCGCCCGGCGAAAATTCGTCCCCAGGTTATAGATCCCCAGCGACGTCGATCGCGCCCCGGTCAACAGGTTGTTCCGCGAGGGCGCACACACCGCCTGGTTGCAGTAGGCAAAATCGAACCGCAGCCCCCGCGCCGCCAGGCGATCCAGATTCGGCGAACGCACCCAGGACGCACCGTACGCTCCAAACGCAGGCTTCAGATCGTCCACCAGGATCAGCAGCACATTCGGCCGTCGCCCCTCGGCCGCCGCAGCCTCGTCCCCGGCCGCGACATCGTCGCCCGTGTCGCGCCGAGCCGACTCGCTCGGATCGGCCTTTTGCGGCGGCGGTGGCTGCGGCTGTGCGCCGGGCCGGTTCTTTTTCTTCCTGCCCGAATACTCCGGCTGCCGGCCTTGCGGCTTCGTCGATGGCGGAGGTGGCGTGATGCCGGCGTCCCGCAGGGCTTTGCGCAGCGCGGCGACCGTCGCCGGCGAAGGCTTGAAGTTCCCGAACCGGTGGCCTTCCGCGATCGTCAGCGGCGTCCACCCGTACCTGTTCGGACGCATCCAGACCTTCGGATCGGCACCCCGCCGGGCCAGCAAGGCGACCACGCGCGGTGCGTTGTTGTATGCGGCCCCGTGCATCGCCGTCTCGCCGTTGCGGTCCACGGCGTTGACGTCCGCGCCGAGATCCAGCAGCAGATCCACCGCCGCCAGCATCTCGTCCTCGGTCCCGGCCTCTTCCGTCGGGGCATACGTCCCCAGACCGGCTGCCGCCATCAGCGGCGTCGAACCGTCCGCGTTGGGAATCGTCGGATCGGCCCCCAACTCCAGCAGCAGCTTCATCAGCGGGACGTCGGCCCGGTCGCAGGCCATGAAGAACGGCGTCTGTCCCACGGGATTCAGCCGCCCGGGCCGCTTCTTCCCCCTCTTCAACCGCGCGTTCACGTCGGCCCCGTGCTCGACCAGCTTCCGCACCAGTTGCAGACTGCCCACCTTTCCGGAACCCGTCGGCGGAGGCAGCCCGGCCAGGTCGTCGCCACTGTCCGGCTTGCGGACCCAGGTGATGGCATGCAACGGTGTGAACCCGGAACGCTGATCGTTCGGGTCGGCTCCGGCCTCCAGCAGATCCACCGCCAGCTCGAAATGGCCGTTCTCCACGGCCAGCATCAGCGGCGACATCCCGCTGCGCGGCGCCCGCCCGCCGGGACGTTCCGGGCGCATCGCTTCGTTCACGTCCGCCCCCGCCTCCAGCAGCACCCGCACCACAGCGCGGTGCCCTTCCCGGACGGCGAAGAACAGCGGCGTAAAGCCCGATTTCAACGGCGTCCGAAAGTCCGCCCCCGCATCGATCAACCGCCGCACGACGTCGGCGTGTCCTTCCGCGGCCGCCCACATGATCGCGGTCTGGCCCCGGCGTTCGCGAGCGTTCACGCGAGCGCCCCGCCGCAGCAGCGCCTCGACCGCCGCCAGCGAGCCGGACCGAGCGGCCGTCATCAGCGGCGTCTCGCCGCCCGGTCCGGCCGCATTCGGATCCGCTCCCGCAGCCAGCAGCAGATCGACCAGTTCGGCGCTGCCGTTCTCGCATGCCAGCAGCAACGGCCGCACGCCAAACCGGTTCGGACGATCGGCCGGCGCTCCGGCCGCCAGCAACTGCCGCAGCATCGCGCCATCGTCGCGGTACGCGGCCCAGTGCACCGCCGTCGTTCCGTCCGGCTGCGCCACCCCCGGATCCACCCCTTCCCGCAGCAACCGCGCCACGGCCTGCC
>RFHO01000083.1 GCA_003696385.1 Planctomycetota bacterium
CCCCACACACTCAGCCCCTTCGGCTCCCCCACAGACGGACCCGCCGTCTTTCGCGCCTCCCGCTCCTCCCACCGACGCCGCGTCCGTACCGGCACTGCACTTGCGGACCGGCGGTGGAAGGGCTGCGGAGAACGAGCGTATCTCGAAGGATCATCGCGATGACCCAACGCCAGACGGCAGAGAGGTTCGCCCATCCCGTCCAAATGACCGCAGCGGCGCAGCCTGCCGAGGCGCTCCGCCGCAGCCTCGGCTCGCCAACTCCCGCCGGCGTGTCGCTGCCACACTGCAACCATGGCGTCGCCCGGCTCCGTCGTCTCCGGGGCGCGCAGCTCGCTTTGGTCTGTGCGTTCCTGATGACCGCTATCGGTGGGCCTGCCTGGTCGCAGAAACCGGCTGGCCCGCCGTCCAGCGAACAACGTTCTCCGACCGTCGCGTCGGGCGCATCCGCGGCTCAATCGCCGGACGCCGAATCCCGGGAACGCCGCAAACAGCGCTGGCTGGCTGAGCGAAAACGGCTCAGCAACCGCATTGAGCAGGGCGAGCGCGACGTCTCGCTGTTTTCTCGACGCGGCGATCTGGCATTCTTTTGTGGAGACTTTTCCGCAGCCCTGCAGGATTACGACCGTATGATTGAACTCGATCCGCGTCTGGCCCGCTCGCACTGGCGACGTGGAATCGTCCTCTACTTCCTCGAGCGATATGGCGAGTCGGCCAAACAGTTCGCCGCCTATCACCAATTCGACGCGGTCGACCGGGAAAACGGTCTCTGGTATTTCCTGGCCCGCGCGCGACAGATCGGGATCGCCAAAGCGCGCCGAGAAATGCTGCATTACACTCGGCCGGACCGGCCACCGATGAATGAGCTTTACCGCGTGTATGCAGGGAAGCTCGATCCCGAGCGCCTCCGTGGCAGCGTGCTCGAAGCCGGGCAGCACGCGAAGCTGTTTTACACCGCGCTGTATCTCGGGCTGTACTTCGAACTGCAGGGCCGTCGCCGGGATGCGGCGGCAATGTTGCAGACCGCGGTGGCCAGCCGCTGGCCGCAGCAGGCCGGTTATGGACCGTCATACATGTGGCACGTCGCCCGATTGCGATGGCAACAAATGATCCGACGAAAGCCGGATGCCGATTCTCGCGACGGGCGGGACGATACCGCTCCGAAAAAACCGTCGCCGCGGTAGAATCGGCATCGACGTCTCACCGTGACCAAGCGACACGGGCGCGATTCATTCAGCCGATCAGCTCACGAAGTCGCCGCAGGTACATCGGAATCTCCCGTTCGGGATCCTGCTCTTCGTATTCGAGCACGACGTAGCCCCGGTAACCGGCCCGTGAGAGAATCCCGATCACCCGCTCCAGATCGGCCGGCTGCTTGCCCTTGCCCTCGGGTGCCACGCTGACCTTGATCTGGGCGTTGATGGCGTACGGGGCGATCCGCTCCAGATCGGCGTACGGGTCCGCCGTGCGGAAGTTGCCGCTGTCGAAGTTCACGCCGAAAAACGGTGAATCGTCGACCTGCCGGATGATTTCCAACATCTGGTCCGACGTGGCGGTGATGCCGCCGTGGTTTTCCAGAGCGAGGAAGACGCCCTTTTGGGCGGCATACGGCAGGACCGTGTTGATCGCCTTGACGCAGCGGTTGCGAGCCGCCTGCTCGGTGTCCCCCTTGGGCACGCGGCCGGCAAAAATGCGAATCACCGGTGCCCCCAGCGCTGCGGCGCGGTCGATCCATTCCCGTGTCATCGTGATCTGACGCATCCACGCCTGCTCGTCCGCCACACAGTAATCGTTGCCGATGGCGGTTCCCGAAATGTCCAACCCGGCCAGAAAGGTCAGCCGCTTGAGCCTGGCCACATACTGAGGCGTCACCACACGCGGGAAGTAATACGCGGTCAGCTCACAGCCGGGCAGCTTCATCCGCGCACAGAAACGAACGAAGTCGTCCAGAATCATTCGGTCCTTCGGTGGATCCTGAGGATCCCAATTTCTGGCCAGCAGCCGGTTGAATGAGTAGGCCGCCAAGCTCAACTTCATCATCGGTCCCCGCGGGCGCTGCGGAGGCTGGGCCGCTCGTGATGTCGTCCCGCGATCGCCCACTACCGCCGCCATCAAAGTCAGCGCCTGCAACAACGCGTCGCGGCGCGTGACTCCGGCCGGCCGTGATACGTTCCTCGGTCGCATCAGCGTTCCCCCTTTCGTTCTGTATCACGGGAGCGAACTCGGCAGTCGCCGGCATTGCGGGCGCCGCGGATCGCCGGCACCGGACGAACCGCGGCGCCACGGTAATGGCGTTCGTCGGCGTCCGACGGAACAATCGAGGGATGACGCCGGACGAACTCTCACCGTCCACTCCCGGACACGACGTACCACCGTCTGCTGACAGCGTAGTACCTGCCGAGAACAGCGTACCAGTCTTCGAGCGTACGTGCTCGCGCGAAGGCACGAACGACTTCGGAGCCGAGCGGGTGGCGTTCGGCGTACCGCACACTGTGTTTGCGGAACTCGGCAACGGCCCTCTGCACGCCGTACGTCGCAATCACCAGCGCCATGTGCTCCCGCATCACGTCGGCCTGTTCCTCGACCGACGGTTTGGCCGGCCGGGGCCGTCCCTGCAACAGTGCGATCAGGTCACGGAAAATCCACGGGTTACCGATGGCGCCACGGGCGACGCTGACACCGTCGACGCCGGTGTCCCGGAGCATCCGGAGACACGACTCGGCGTCGAGAAGGTCGCCGCTGCCCAGCATCACGTGATCGGGCAACCGCTGCTTGATCCGCTTCAGGGCCTCCCAACAGCTCGGACCTTCGTACCGCTGAACCACGGTACGGCCATGCACCGTGATGGCCGCCACGCCGCGATCGAACGCCGCCTCCACGATGCGCCAGAAGCGATCCTCCGACTGGGCCGAATCGTCGTAACCGCGCCGCAGCTTCACCGTCAGCGGAACGTCCGCCGGAATCGCGTCGCGCACACGTTCGATGATCTCCACCGCGGTGTCCGGCTGCGTCAGCAGCAGGCCGCCGCGACAACGTCGGGCGGCTTTCTTTTTCGCCGGACAGGCGAAGTTCAGGTCGATCACGTCGAACCCGCACTCCACCAGCTTTCGTGCCGCAACGGCGAGCCCCTGCGGATCGTCCCCCATCAACTGGGCTCCGACCGGGTGGTCCTCGTCGGCCACAAACGTGAAATGCCGTGTCCGCCGGCGGTCGCGGAGCGACCGTACGAACTGCTCCAGCATCACTTCGCACAGCGTATACGGCGCTCCAAAGCGGCGGGCCATCACTCGCATGGGCCGATCGCTGTAACCGCTCAGCGCCGCCTGCTGCACCGGGAAAGGCAGGACCACGCCGCCAATCGACAGCGTCCGACGGTCCCCAGCGACGGACGGCTCACAGCGCCCGGTCACCGCGACCGGCAAATCTGCGGGAGGGCCTGCCGTAGGGTGCGGCTGTTTTCCAAGGCTCACATCGAAAGCTCCGCGAGTGCCCATGCGACGGCTCCGCTCACGCCTCCGGAGGCTCGCGCTTGACGACCGGATTGGTCAACACTCCGATCGGATCCGCTTCGATGAACACCACGTCGCCGTCGAGCAGCGTGAAATCGTCGTCGGGGACGATTCCCGTGCCGGTCATCAGCAAAGCACCGTGCGGGAACGAGATCTCGCGCCCCAGCCAGGACACCAGTTCCTCGAACGTCCGTGCCATCTCGCCCAGCGACGTGGTCCCTTCAAACACGGTTTCGCCGCCGCGGCGGACACGCATCCGCAACTCGATCGAGCGCCGGTCGAAGGGCTCTTCCGGAAGCCATACCCACGGCCCCACCGCCGCCGACTGGTCGTACACCTTCGCCTGCGGCAGATACAGCGGGTTTTCTCCCTCGATGTCACGAGCCGACATGTCGTTCCCCAACGTGTGGCCGACGATCCGCAGATCCGGACTGATCAACAGCGTCCATTCCGGCTCGGGAACCGTCCAGCGGCTGTCGTAGCGCACGCGCACCGCATCGGCCGGCCCGACACATCGCTCCGCGGTCGCCTTCAGGAACAGCTCCGGCCGAGGGGCGGTGTACACCTTGTCGTAGTGCGAAGCGCCCGATTCCGATTCTTCCATCCGCGCGACCTGGCTGCGTTTGTAAGTCACCCCCGCGGCCCAGATTTCCTGCCGGTCCACGGGCGGCAGCAGTCGCACGGTTTCCAGCGCCATCGGCTCACCGCTGGGATCGACCAGGTATCGCGTGAGCCCAATCGGATCCTCCGCGTGCAGGATGTCGCTGAGCGAGTGATATCCGGGGGCCTGCGTCAGATCCAGCGGCCGCAGAACCTCATCCTCCACGACAGCCAGACCGACCTTTCCGTCTTCATGCCGCACCTTCGCCAGAAGCATATCCGCTCCTCACATGAACAACTGCTCGAACAACCGCTTCCACCCCGAAACCCGCTGCCGGCTCCGCCCAGAAACCCGCGGCACTCCGTCCGGAGTCCGCGATCGCAGGAAGGCACGATTTGTACCGCAACGGCATCGCCGAACCAAATGGCCGCTCCCACGGCACGGCAGCCGCGGAATTCAATCGGCGACCCAACCGTGCCGCAGCGCATGCAGTACGGCGGCGAAGTCCTCCGGCAGCGGCGCTTCGAATTCCATCCGCTGCCCGGTCACGGGATGGTCGAAAGACAGACGCCGCGCATGCAGCAGGTAACGCTCTGCGCAAACCACCTGCGGCGTATCCGAGCCACCGACATCGCCGACTTCCGGGGTCTTCGCTGCGGCGGCCGGTTCGTCCCGCACGGCGGCGGAGAGCGACGGCGATCCGAACCGTTGCGCCGACACAGCGCGGGATTCCGTCGACCGGCCGGCTGGTTCCGGCGACCCACCATGCCGTCCCGTTCCGGCTGCCAGCGTTTGCTCTCGAGGAGCCCACCGCACGCAGCGGCCGCCGTACGCCGTGTCGCCGACGATCGGATGCGCGAGGTACTGCATGTGCAGCCGGAGCTGGTGCGTGCGCCCGGTCTGCGGCTTCAGCCGAACACGGGCAAAGCGGTCGAAACGCTCCACGACTTCGAATTCGGTCACCGCCAGCCGCGCCGTGCCTCCGGGCGGACAGACCTGCATGATTTCACGCCGACGGGGATGCACACGCACGTACGTTTCGATCATGTCCCGGTCACGGTCGGGAACCCCGTGAACGATGGCCTCGTACTGTTTTTCCACTGTCCTCCGCTCGAATTGCCGCGCCAGACGAAAATGAACCTGGTTGTCCTTGGCCACCACCAGCACACCGGTGGTGTGCCGGTCCAGTCGATGCACGATCCCGGGACGAAACCGCCCCCCGACGTCGCTGAGCCGATCGAAATGGAACTGCAGCGCGCCGGCCAGCGTTCCCCGGTAGCGCCCGCGTCCGGGATGGACGATCATGTCCGCAGGCTTGTCGATCACCACCAGTGCGTCGTCTTCGTACAGGATCCGAAGCGGAATGTCCTCCGCCGGGACGCGGGGTTCGGCATCTTCCGGGAGATGCACCGTCAGCCGGTCGTTCACCCGCAGACGTCGAGCGGCCTTGGCCGGCAATCCGTTCAGCAGCACCTTCCCTTTCCGGATGGCCTCCTGGAATGCCGCCCGACTGAAATTCGGAAAAAGCCGCGCGAGATAATGATCCAGGCGCCAACCGTGCGCGCGATCCTCCACGACCAGCTCGACGGGCTGGAGCTGGAACCTGCGAATCGGTTCGTCGCTCGTTCGGCCGCTCACGGTTTCCGCTCGTTCCCTGAAAACGGACATCGACACCCATTGGGGCAGTCGGTCATTGTCGGAGACATCCGGCGCAGCGGCGGAAGCCAACCGGAGGCGTCTTTTCGTCCAGCCCCCAACCGCCCCGTGCCGCTCCGCCGATCGCCGACCGACGAGGTATCGTATACGATTCGCGAACGAACGGCATGAGGCGGCCCCGGCCGAACCGCGATCGACCGACCGCACCGGCGGACGCCGCGCAGCGCCCGCATAAGCGGTCATCGGCTTCCCGATCCGCGGCCCAGCGACTTTCCTGCCGCCTTTCCGTGAACGCACCCGTTTCATTCGACGCGCACATTCTCCACCGATGATCGTCGCATTGTTCGATATCGACGGCACTTTGCTGAACACCGGCGGCGCCGGTCAGGCCGCGATGGAGGCGGCTTTGGCCGAAGCGTTCGGAATCCGCGTCCGGCCGCACGGCATTCCCACCGCGGGACGCACGGACCGCGCAATCACCGAAGACCTCTTCGGCCACTTCGGCATTCCCGACTGTCCCGGAAACCGGCGGCTGTTCGTCGACACGTACGTTCGGCACCTGCAGCGCACGCTCGCAGAGTGCCGCGGCGCCGTTCTTCCAGGCGTCCGCGACCTTCTCGAAACACTGTCCGGCGACGGTCGCATCGTGATCGGACTGCTGACCGGCAACTACTCCCGTGGTGCCTGGGCCAAGCTGCGACATTTCCGGCTGGATGCCTACTTTGCGTTCGGTGCTTTCGGGGACGAGCACCGACATCGCGACGACGTCGCGCGGGAGGCACGGCGCGAACTCGCGCGGCGACTCGATCCCGATCGCTCCGTCCGCACGGTGTGGGTCATCGGAGACACTCCCGCCGACGTCACCTGCGGCCGTGCGATCGGCGCGCGGACGATGGCCGTGGCGACGGGCGTCTTCCCAGCCGACGTGATCCGCGCCGCTGGTCCCGATGTCCTGCTCGACGACCTTTCGGACCATGCCCGCGTCGTCCGCACGTTGCTCGACGGTCATCCCTCGCACGCGCCCCGAGACGGCTGCTGCTGACAGCCGCTCGCTGGAGACCGCGAACGGCCGATTCGCGTCGCGCCACCGGATCGTTCCGCGAACCCGGACGCCACCTGACGGCCCACCGGACCGCGGCCCGATCAGTACGCCGCGCCGCCGTTCGATCAGCACCCGCGGGCCGCCGCCCCCTTTCGCGCGGCGGCTTCGCCGACGACGTACGCGACTGCCTCGGCCGCCTCGTCGCCGCCCCGCAGCGGCGCTACTTCCGTTCCGAAAAGAACGGCCCGTGCCAGCTGCGGCCCGTACAGCTCGCGGAGACACAGATAGCTCGTGCACAACCTGGGATTGATGTCGACGACCCAGACTTCTCCGTCCGCGTCGACCACGAAGTCCAGTCCGAGGTAGCCGGCCGGTTGCCCCGGCCAGTGCTGCGCGAATCGTTCGACACACCGCGCCCACCGCGACTGCACCGGAGGCGGAACAGCAAGCGCCGTGCGACAGCCCGCGAACGTCAGCGAACCGCCCTCGTCGCGAATCCGTTGACGCATCGGAATCAGCACCGACCAAGGCCCCAGCCTTTGCAGACGTCCCGTCGAGCCGTGCCGACCCGGATCACGCGCGGTGATCCCCACGAGCCCCACGGACATGGGCACTCCGGCCACGAACGGTTGCACGATCCATCGACGCGGGTCGCTGCGGGTCGCCGCCGGCGTCCGTCGCAACTCGTCGGCCAGCTCCCCCGCCGTGCACTCGATCAGCCAATTCGGCTGGGCACCCGCGCCGTCCCGCCGTTTGACGATCCAACGCGTCGCGCCGTCCGTCCTTCGGTCGACACGCCGCTCGAGGACGTCACTCAGCAACCACGTCGGTGGCGTGGGCAGGCCATGTCTCTGCAACCAACGCGCGGTCCGGAGCTTGTCGGTCGCCAGCGCGATCGCATCCGGGCTCGGCCCGATCCACCGCCCGCTGCCTCCGGACGCCGCATCCCGCATCGGCGTCGTCCGTCCCCAAGCCGGTCGTGCCGCCCGCTGCTGCAGCCTGCGGGCGACCTTCTCCAGGATCCCGTCCGTCTCCGGTGCGATCACGAAGACGCGATCCGCGGTCCCCCGCGCCAAACGCTCGACGTGCGACGCCCAGTCCTCGTGAGAGCCGAACGGACCGGCGAACGGCTCGATCCGGACCGTCGGCGGAAGCGCGGGAGGCGTTCCGAGCCGCGCGTCCCAAGTCGTGATCACGCGAATGCCGCACGCCGCGGCGTCGCGAACGAGCGACCGCCACATCGCGATGCCTTCGGCCAACAGTGAACCCGGCGCAGCCGTCGGCTCGGGCCAGCCGCCGCCGCACACGTATTCGGCGATCACCACCGGAGCCGTCTTCGCCATGCGTTCGCGGTCCTTGCGTCGAAGCCATTGGTACATGAAATGCATCGCCGCTGTGGTACACTGCTCGGGGCAGATCCGCAACGGCGTCCCGCCGTCGAACCATTCGCAACGCTCCGATCGTCTGGGATGATGCAACGAACACCCGGTTTTCCGCGCGACAGCGAACAGGAACTCCGCGTCCCCATCGACGCTCTGCGGCAGTTCGTCGTCGGGCTCCTCGTGCACAAGGGCATGTTCGAGGCCGAGGCCCGGATCGCCGCGGACCGCATGGTGGAAGCCGATGCACGCGGCACCTACTCGCATGGCACCTGGGCCCTGAAGCGATACCTCGATGCGATGGACGCAGGCGATATCGATCCCCGCGCCCAGGTGCTGACGTTGCGCGAAGGTCCGTCCACCGCGGCACTCGACGGCGGCAACGGCCTTGGACATGTGGCCGCGACTCGCGGCATGCAACTGGCCATTCGGAAAGCCCGTGAAACCGGGGTGGGAGCGGTCACGGTGGTCCGGGGTCAGCATTACGGAGCCGCGTCGGTCTATGCGCTGCTGGCCGCGCGTGACGGCTTGATCGGCCTGACGACCACCAACACCGGATCACCCACCGTCGCCGGCTATGGCAGCCGACAGGCGCTGACCGCCAACAACGCCCTGGCTTGGGCATGTCCCGTCCGGAACGGGCCTCCCATCGTGCTGGACATGGCGGTCGGCGAAACGTCCTGGGGCAAGATAGCGGCGCACCGGCTGTACGGCCTGCCGATTCCCGAAAAGTGGGCGTGGGATGCCGAAGGGCGAAGCACCACCGACCCGAACGCCGCCACCACCATCCTGCCGGCTGCCGGCGCACGTGGCTTCGGACTGGCCGTGATGTGCGGGGTCTTCAGTGGTGTGCTCGCGGGCGGACGTTTCGCCACCCAGAAGAAAACCTCTCCCTTCGCGGCCGGATCGGAGCATTTTTTCCTCGCCCTCGATCCGGAACACTTCACCGACCGCGAAACGTACTTCGACGAAATCGACCGGACGATCCAGGCCATCCGTGCGGCGGAACCCGCGGACGGATTCGATCGGGTGCGAGTGCCGGGTGAACCCGAAGCGGAACACGAGTCGCAGGCCGTCACCGAAGGCATCCCGCTCCATCGCGACCACGCAGCCGAACTGGCCGAACTCGCCGCGGCCGCAGGGATCGAAGTTCCCTGGTGACGCCCGGCCCCCGACGCAACGCGGTTTCGAAACCAGCCGTCCTGCGCGCCCTCAACGCCGCCAATCCGCGGCCGAAAGTGACCGATCGCGCTGCTTGAAGCCGTGCCGCATTGGTCGTAAGCTGCCTTGCCGGAACTCGGGTGTGCTCGTTCGCCCACCCGCTACGTGCCGACCGATCGTGACGAGCGCTTCGTCGGACACGCACCGCGACGGGCCCGCGTGCCGTCCCGAAACCGCCTTGGCGGCGGACGGCTTTCAGCCCGATCGCGCGGTACGGCGCCATCCGGGATGCACGCCGCCCCGTCCGCCATCGACAAGACCGAACGCCGGAACGGGAGACACTTCGCGCACAAGGAGGCCGATGACAATGAGTGCATTGGATCAGGATCGTGAATTCACGGTCGCCGGACGCTCGTACCGATTGCCGCCCCTGGGCAACAACCCGTCCAGCCGCGGTCAAGGCACGACTCCCGGCAGCTTCGCCAATCCGCCGCGGATCGCGCCGGGACGCGCCGGCCGATGGACCTTTTCGTCCCCGGATACGCCGGGAATGCCACAACCGTCGGACAAGACCGCCTGGGACTTCATGCCCCCCGACTGGAAGCGCAAGCCCGGCTTCGAAGACGACTACGAACGTGCCGACGCCTGGGAACCTCCGCCGGGCTTCGAGCCGGTGACGCAGCTGGACTTCGCCCGACTGGGCATCGTCACTCCGGAGATGAAGCGGGTCGCCCAACGGGAGGGCCATCTGTCGCCCGAACAGGTCCGCGACGAAGTGGCCGCCGGGCGGATGATCATTCCGGCCAACAAGGTGCACCTGGGATACCGTCTGGACCCGATGGCGATCGGGCGAGCATCCCATACCAAGGTCAACGCCAATATGGGGGCCTCTCCCGTGTCTTCCGGTACCGAGGAAGAGCTGGAGAAGCTGCGGTGGGCCGAACGATGGGGCGCGGACACCGTGATGGACCTGTCCACCGGCGGGCGGATCGACGAGTGCCGTGAAGCGATCCTTCGCAATTCCACCGTGCCGATCGGAACCGTACCGATCTACTCCATGATCATCGGGCGGCGGCTGGAAGAATTGGACGAAGACGCCATCCTGCAGATGCTCGAACATCAGGCCGCGCAAGGCGTGGACTACTTCACCATCCACGCGGGCGTGCTCAAGGAACACCTGCCGCTGGTGCGCGACCGGCTGATCGGCATCGTCAGCCGAGGCGGCTCACTGCTGGCCAAGTGGATGATCCATCACGACCGGCAGAACCCGATGTACGAATTGTGGGACGAAATCTGCCGGATCATGCGTCGCTACGACGTCTCGTTTTCGATCGGCGACGGTCTGCGACCCGGCGGGTTGGCGGACGCCACCGACCAGGCCCAGTTGGCCGAATTGTGTGTGTTGGGAGAACTGACCGAACGGGCGTGGCGGCACGGCGTCCAGGTGATGATCGAAGGCCCCGGACACGTCCCGTTCGACCAGATCGAGTACAACATGAAGCTCCAGCGGCGGCTCTGTCACGGCGCCCCCTTCTACGTCCTGGGTCCGCTGGTCACCGACATCTTTCCCGGGTACGACCACATCACCAGTTGCATCGGCGCCACCGCGGCCGCGTACCATGGCGCGTCGATGCTGTGCTACGTGACGCCCAAGGAGCACCTGGGCCTTCCCAAGAAGGACGACGTGAAGCAGGGCTGCATCGCCTACCGGATCGCGGCACATGCCGCGGACATCGCGCTGGGTATCCCCGGTTCCCGCGACCGGGATGACGAATTGACCAAGGCCCGTGCCGCTTTGAACTGGGAAAAACACTTCGAACTGAGCTTCGATCCGGACACCGCACGAGCGCTGCACGACGAAGACCTGCCGGTCGATACCGACTTCTGCGCCATGTGCGGCCACGACTGGTGCTCGGTCCGCATCTCACGCGAAATCGTCGAATTCGCGTCGGGCAAGGATCCGCAATACCAGTGGGATCGGGCCCGGGTCTCCGCCGCACTCACGCCCGAACAGCAGCAGATCCTGCAGCAACGCGGAGTGTTGAGCCCGCAGGAGATCCACCAACTGGCGTTGAAAACCCAACGGGCCGTTCAGGCCGAGCGCGGCCGCAAAGCCGCCTGTCACAGCGATCAGGCCTCGGCGGAAGAGGCGCGCCGCATTCAGCAGCAGCGTCTGGAACAGTCGGCCACCGGCTGATCGCCATGGCAGCGGACGAAACGTTGCCTCTCCGACCGACGGGCCGCTTCGCCGACGCGTCTTTCGCAAAAAGACACACACCCGCTCCGCAGGCGAAGCGGGTGTGCTGACCGATCAGGCAATACCGCAAGGCCCGGTTCGGAACCCTGCGGCGCGCCCGGTGACTTCGACGTCCGGCCGGCTCGCCGTGCCCACTACTTGATTTCGATTTCCGTGGGATCGGCCACCTTCCGGTAGCCCAGGCTGCGAACCACTTCGAGCACCTCGCTCCATGTGGGGAATTGCCGCCCACTGCGCCGTTTGTACTCGTCCATCGCTTTCATGAATTCGATCTCGTCCGGCCCATAATCGCGCTCGCAGGTGGTCGGGTCGACCTGGCGGCGGCGCTCCACCTTTCGCCGTTCACCCTTGCGACGTTCCGGGCCGGTGTAGTTCGTTGCCTGGTTCGTTCGGCGATCCGGCAGCCTCCGACGGACGATGCGACGACGTTCTTTCACGGTTGATTCAGCCATGCGCGTCACCTCTCGTAGACTGGGAGAACGGGGATACCGAGCCGAAAGGACTCCTCGCAGGCGGCTCGGACGAGATGCCTTTCAGCGTCGCCGACCAACGGCAGCAGCCACGCACCACCACTTGACGACGCCGCTGGGAATCTAACCGAAAATGCGCAGGATGCGACATTTGGGTAATCCGTTTCATTCGCGAAACACGCGCAAAGTTTCGTAAACATCCGGTTGTGCCGCCTGTATCGACTTTGACGACCGACACGCATTCTGCGGACGGTTCGAAACCACGGTCGTACCCTCCGGCACGGCAACCGGCCGGCGATTCGTGCGCCGCGACCGTTGCGTCCCGTCGTCACGACCGGCACCATTCACGCCAGCAAGGCAATCCGGCGGGCCACCGATAGCGCGGTTCCGCTGTGGTCCGCGTTTGGACATGTCCCGATCGTTGCTTCGAGGCGGGAATCATGGCAGCAAAAGAGCGGTTCCGGGTAGCCGTCATCGGCCGCACCGGGCGAGGTGGATATGGCCATCAGTTGGACACTGCGTTTCTCGCGGTGCCTCAGACGGAAATCGTCGCCGTGGCGGACGACGCCCCGCGCGGTTTGAAGGCCGCTGTAGAACGTCTTGGCGTCAAACACGGGTACACGGATTATCGTCGCATGCTGCGCGAAGTGGACTGCGACATCGTCGCGATCTGTCCGCGGTGGGTCGATTGTCACCACGAAATGGCCATGGCCGCCGCCGAGCACGGCCGGCACATGTACATCGAAAAGCCCTTCTGCCGGAACCTGCAGGAAGCGGACGAAATCGTCGCAGCGTGCGAACGGGCCCATCTGAAATTGGCCGTCGCTCATCCGACGCGATACAGCCCGAAACTCGAAACCGTGCGGCGGCTGATCCGCCAAGGCGCCATCGGACGTGTACTCGAGTACCGTGCCCGCGGGAAGGAAGACCGCCGCGGCGGGGGCGAGGATCTGTGGGTGCTGGGCACGCACATGTTCGACCTGATCCGCGCGCTCGCAGGCGCTCCGCAATGGTGCTTTGCCGTCGTCCGCGAGCACGGAAGGCCGGTGACGGCCGAAGAAGTCCGCGAAGGCAACGAGGGGCTCGGACCGCTCGCCGGCGACACGATCGACGCCATGTTCGGAACCGGCAGCGAAGCCGTGGCCTACTTCTCTTCGCACCGAAACGCTGCCGGGCGCCCCTCTCGTTACGCTCTGCAGATCTTCGGATCCGAAGGCATCATCGAAATCACCGAAGGCACGTTGCCTGTCGTGAAAATCCTGCGTGATTCGTCCTGGTCACCGGGCCGCAGTGGCAAATCCTGGCAAGACGTTTCGTCCGCGGGCATCGGACAGCCCGAACCGTTGACCGGCCCGCAGTTCCGGCAGCGCCACACCTTGGCGATTCTGGATCTGCTGGACGCCATCCGCCACGATCGGCAGCCCAAGTGCAACATGTACGAGGCGCGGGGCACCGTGGAAATGGTGATGGCGGTGTTCGAATCGCACCGCGTCGGCGGCCCGGTGCGGATGCCCCTGCAACAGCGCGAGCACCCGTTGACAAAGCTGCGTTGAAATCGGCCCCCCACGGAGCCGGCGCCGCCCGGGCAATCGGACGGTTCAATCCACCGAAGGGACCGGCCGCATGGCGTTCCCCTGATGGCGAGTCACCGATGCAGATCACCGACGTTCGTGCCGTTCAACCCCATTGCGAGGGCTCTCCGCCGGACTGGCGCACTTCGCTGGGCCAGATCCTGGTCGCGGTGGATACGGATTGCGGCGTGACCGGCTATGGCGTCGGCGGCGGGGGAGCAGCGGGGATTCACGTGGTCCGTTCCGTGCTGCGGGACCTCCTTCTGGGAACGGAGCTCGAACCGGCGCGGGGGCTCGGCGATCTCGATGTGCTGTGGGAACGGATGTACTCGGCGACGCTACCCTTCGGCCAGAAGGGGCTGGCGATCATGGCGCTCAGCGGCGTCGACCTGGCCCTATGGGATCTCTGGGGCAAGGCGCTCCGCCGACCGGTCTTCGGCCTGTTGGGATCACCCCGGACCCTGCGAGTGCCGGCGTACGCCACCGTCTGGGACGACGTACGCCCGGCCCGTGATGCCGGGTTCCAGGCGGTCAAGCTGCACCTGGCGGGTGTGCGCGGCCCACAGGACCGGGCACGGATCGCCGCGTCGGTTGCTGGGGCGCGGAAGCTCCTGGGCCCCCAATGCGCACTGATGCTCGACGCCTGGATGCAATGGGACGTGGAGACGACGCTGGCGGTGGCCGATGACGTCGCCGCGACAAACATCGAGTGGATCGAAGAACCTCTGCCCGCCGACGACCACGCGGGGTATCGTGCGCTTCGTGATCGCTCACCGGTGGCGATCGCGGGCGGAGAGCACGAGTTTACCGACCGCGGCTTCTCGCCGCTGATCCAGCAACGTTTGCACACCGTGCTGCAGCCCGATATCACCTGGTGCGGCGGAATGACGGCCTTGCGGCGGATCTATCGGATGGCCCACGACGCGCAATTGCGCGTCTGCCCACATCGGGGAGCCGAAATCTGGTCCCTTCACGCCCTGGTGACACTGGATCTGCAACCACTGGCCGAACAGGGCCGGCCCTGGATGCAATGGATCCCGGGGCAACCTGCGATCATCGACGGTTACGTCGAAGTGCCCGAGGACGTACACGGCTTCGGTGTGCGGATCGACGAGTCCCGGTTGAAGACCATTGCCTGAAGCCTGTCCGCGACCGCCGACCGTTCGTCCGCGTCCTCCCGACTCAACGTGCACGGCAGCCTTCCCGGCCAGTGCGGCGCCACCGGCCCGCTGTCGCCATCGCGCGACCGCATGCACGCGCACGCACGGCCTGCGGGGCGCTCGGCCGTGCCGCGGGACAGGCGTTCGGTTCGCACCGCTCGCCGATCCGCACGCACTCCGCGTACGACCACGGTCCGGCGGCCCGGTCGCGGTCGTCCACCTCGTGAGGAACAGCGCAGTCCGCGGCCGACGTGTCCGCTGCTACAATGCGGGTATCGCCGGGCGCCGGGTACTGCACCGGTTCGCCGGACGGCGTCGACGGCCTGCACTGTTGGGGCAACTGGGAGAGTTCATGACGCGCCGCCGTGCTTTGGCATACCGCTGGTCGCACTGTGTCGCTGTTGCGCTGGGGCTCGCCGCCTGGGTCACGGCCTCCGATGTTTTCGCAGACGAAATCCGCGACACCGGCGATCCGGTCGGGACGACGGCCAACGATCGTTCGAAGCCTGTCGCGAAAGGGGCGGTCGATGAACGGACGCTCCGACGGACGGTTCAGCGTCTCGTGGCCGACTTGGACGCAGACCGCTTCTCCGTCCGCCGCGAAGCGGAACGGCGGCTGATGGAGCTGGGGCCGGAAGTGCTCCGGTGGTTGCCCGATGAGAGCGAGCTGCCCAGCGCCTCGCAGCGACTCGCCGTGCGCCGCATTCGGACCGCGCTGCAACGAGCTCTGGCTCGCACGGCACTGCAACCGAGACGCGTTCACCTCAAAGGCACGTTTCCACTGGCCGAAGCATTCCGGCGACTGGCTCGGGCCACGGGCAATCGCGTCGAACCCCGAATGACGGCCGATCGATTGAACGCGCCGGCGCCGCTGGCACTGGAAAACGTGCCGTTCTTCCAGGCGCTCGACCGATTGTGCGAGCGCAACGGCCTGCGGTGGGAAAACGACATGACATTGGAGCGGGTCGTCGTTCACGAAGCGCGTGAAGGTGTCCCGCCGGCCCAAAGGTGTCTGGCAGCCGCCTACCCGGGCATCTTTCGCGTCTGCTGCCCGCAGGTATCCATCAAGCCGCTGGGCGGTGATTCGCCGGACAGGTTGCTGCGTCTGCCGCTGGCGGTGACGTGCGAACCGCGGATCCGGCCGTTGTTCATGCTCGTAAAGCAGCGTGATTTCACCGCCGATGCGCTCGGCCCGGACGGCAAACCTCTCACCCTGCCTTCCTTCGATCCCGACGCCGTCCGCGAAGTCACCTTCGGAGGCACCAGCGGCACGGCCACGTTCACGGTCGATTTCGTCGGACCGGGCCGTCCGGTGCGGGCCATTCGGCTGGCGGGAACGGTGCGACCGCTGGTCGCCGCGGCCCAGCACCGATTCGAATTCGCCCTGACTCAGGACGTCCGGTCCCCTCGACAGGATCGTTTCGGTCCGGTGACGGTCGCCCTGCGTGCCGTTCGCTTCATCCCCGCCCCCGCAGACTCCGACCCGCCCGGTCCCTCACGCGGCACCACCAGCGATGCCCAGGACGAGGCGCAAAATCCCAGAGCCGGGAAAGACCCATCAGCCACCCACATGCGGCTGTCGGAGTCCGAGCCGGGCCCGGTTTCCCCGACCGAACCACCTCCGACACGGCCGAACGAACATGAACGCGGCCGCGGTCGCGGCACGCTGCGCGTCAAGCTGCTGGTGAATTACGGAACGGGCGGTCCTGCTTTCGAATCGCATCGCACGTGGCTGTACCACAATCGCGTGTACATTCAGCGGGACGGGAATGGTGCCAGCATCATTCGCCCGCTTCCCGATTTCCTTACGGCGCTCAGTGGCGACGGCTTTCTGGAAATCGAATATGTCTTTGCGATGCCCACGCCACCGACCTCGCGTGACACGCTCGTCTACTATGCACCGACGCTGCTGACGCACGTGAGCGTCCCGGTTCGTTTGACCATTCCGCTGCGCCAGCCGTAAAGGCGCCGCGCGGCACACCGTCCCGATCCGGAATACGGCGGTGCTCAGCTTCGGCCCCACCGGCGTGCTTCCGCACCATCACGGCGCGTCCGCACCATGGCCGAACTCCCGCACGGCGCAAAAGAAAACCGGAGCATCTCGCGCTCCGGTATTGCGCAAGAGAGGACTCGAACCTCCACGGGCATAAATGCCCACCAGGCCCTCAACCTGGCGCGTCTGCCAATTCCGCCACTTGCGCAATACAGCCCGAAAATGGTCGCGCGGTAGTATACGCGGGCCCGCAGGTGATTCAAGCCGCTCTCCAGACCACCCGCTTCCTCCCACGCGATCCACCAGGGATGCACGATCCGCGGTCAACCGCCCGCCCGACGACTCCCTCCGGGCGACACTCCGACGATCCACCTCGCCGGCAGACGAGGCGGCAACATCAAAGTGACGGACGCCCGTTCCGCAATCATCGGATCGTGGCTCGAATTTGCCGAAACACGACGCCGCAACGTGATGATGACGGAGCGTATCCGTTCGTATCGCCCCGCTCATCAGTCGCGCGCCCCACGCGCCATTCGTCGCGCGTGCCGTAGCGCGATCATCAGCAATCGCCGGACCTCGTGGCGGCTCAAGGCGCGGGGATACAACGCGACTCGGGCAATGGCACCACGCCACACCGCCGCCCCCGGCCGACCGCCGATGAACAGCTCCCAATCGGTGGCCGGCAGAAGGCGGCGAGCCTCACGGCGAACGTCCACCGCCGTCGAACCGTTCAGCCACGCCTGCAACCGCTCGGGCTCATCCACCAGCACGACATGGCACGGCGATCGCCGGGCGACCGTCGCCAGGGACACAACCTCCGGACCATCCCGTCCCTCCACGAACCACTCCAGCGTCGGACCGTTCTGACGCAGCTCCCACAGCACGCGCGGTCGGCCATCCGCGGTTGCGGCGACGATGGTGCACGGCTCGGCGGTCACTCCGTCGACCGCCAGAACCAGCTCGACGCTGAACGAAGCGTCCGAACCCAGGGCAACGGTCCCGGCGCCGGACGAGTCTTCGACGGTCACCCAACCTCCGGCAAAAACCGCAGGCCGCTCGGCGTCAATCCGCACGCGTCCGTAACGACGCAACAGCATCGGCCGCATCGCATCACACAACGGATCCCCGGCCGTGGGATCGAACGGAGCGGTGCCGGACGCAATCGCTCCCCATTCGGGCGGCCAACTGACAAGCGGACGCCGCTCGAAACCAGCCCGAACGGCACCGCCCCCGCGAAGCGTCCCTCCGCCGGCAGCACGTCCGTCCGGTCCGCCTTTTCGCTGCGGCACGGAGCGCCCCAGATGCGTCGGGGAAGCATGAACCTCGGAGGCCGGCGGTTCGTGATGTCCTGCCGTCGCCAGCACCATCAGCAACGCGGCGGTCGCACCGATGCCACAACTGACCCACGGACGTCGGCGGACACGATCCCGGATTGTGCGGACCACTCCCCGCAACCGGAGCGACCACCGACGCCGTACCCGTCGACGATGTGGCTTCCAGGACCGCCGCGTGTGCGGTCCGACCAGTACAGCGTTGTGCCCCGGTGTGTCCCTCTCGCCCGCGGTGGCGACGGACCGCTGATGTTGCAGCGCGCTGAGAAACCGCTCCAGAGCCTGCTCCGAGCCGCCGCCGTCGCCGCGTTCGGGCGGCCCCGGAGCCGTAAGCAACGTCTGCGGCAACAGCGAGCCGCCCCGTCGTGCGGCCTCCCGGCCGAAGGGGCACAGGGCCGCAGCCACCGACTCACAGTCCGGCCAGCGGTCCTCCGGACGCCGCGCCAGCATCCGCATCAGGACGGCTTCCAACTGTTGCGGAATATCGGCTCGGTATCGGCTCACCGGTGTCGGTGCATCCGTGAACCGGGCGGTGATCTTTTCCATCACCGACGAACCGCCGAACGGCAGAGTGCCGGTCAACAGGTAGTACAGCGTACAACCGAGGCTGAAGATGTCGCTGCGGGCATCAACCGCGTGCGCGCTGCGCGCCTGCTCGGGGGAGATGAAATCGACCGTTCCGAAAATCTGGTTCGAGTGCGTGAGGTCCGCGTCACCCCAATCGTCGCCGCAGGTCAGCGCCAGGCCGAAATCGAGAATCTTCACCTGCAGAGGCTCATGCCGCGTGGGCCGCGTCACCAGCAGATTGGCCGGTTTGACGTCCCGATGCACCAATCCCTTGCGATGAGCGTACGCCAATCCGCGAGCGACCTGGATCGTCAGGTCGCAGGCCAGATCGATCGGCAGCGGCCCCCGCGACCGCACGATGTGCCGCAGATCCTTGCCCCGTACGTACTCCATCACGAGATACGGTATGTCGTTCAGACAACCGGCTTCCAGCGCCCGGATGATGTTCGGATGCCGCAGCGCCAGCGCCGCTTCGACTTCCCGCTCGAAACGCCGGCGAGCGGACTCTTTGCGCAGCATCGCCCGAGACAGCACCTTGATCGCCACCGGATCGGACCAGCCTTCCCGGCGTGCCTTGAGCACCACGCCCATCCCGCCGCTGCCCAGCAACCGCTGCAACAGGTATGGACCGACCCAGAACCCCGTGCGGCCCGCCAGCAAACGCTCTCCCTGCCACTCGGTGATCTGTCCCCGGCGCACCAGATGCCGGATCAGCGCCTCGGCAGACGCCAGTTCGCCCGAGCGGACGGCCTTTTCGACCGCCGCGAAGACACTGCTGCGCACCAGCCCGTTGTCCCGGATCGTGGCCAGTATCCGTTCCACCGGCGGAGCGTCCGCACGCCCCGCCGCGCAGTCACTCACCCCCGAACGCCCCGCTGCCTGTGCTGCAGCCGCGCGTTCCGACTCCCCCGGGTTGAAGATCGTGCTGGCGTAAGGGTCGTTCAACGTGAACTTCTCGATTCTGCGACCACAGATTGCCTCCGCCAAACCAAACGTAGTGCCCATCGCGGTCGGCACACTCGCCCGGCCGGAACGGCGTCGGATCCGCCGCGGCGATCGCCCATGGTGCGTCCGATTCTGCCGATCGTGCCGAATATCGGGCCGCGGCAAACCGCTTTGGGCCGCAACCGTCCGGCGAAGTGCCGCAGAACAGCGGCGGACCGCGACACGGACCGCAGCCGCCGTCCGGTTCACAAATCAGAATCGCGCCTGCCTTTGCGCGAGGTATTCCAACAACGCCTTTCCGAAGGGCATGCTCGTGTCCAGCGGCACGTAGTCGACCTGCATGTTCAGGCACTCACGGCGGAACCGCTCCCGAAAGGCGTCGACCGCCGCCTGGTAGTCGGCCCGCAGCCCGGACGCATTGACCACCGTCTGCTCGCCGCTCTCCGGCTCGATCAGCTCGACCGACCCCTCGAAGGGGAACGTCACCTCGGCTTCGTCCAGCACGTGGAACACGATCACGTCGTGCCCCGCATACCGCAGCATCCGCAAGCCTTCGATCGCCGTTTCCGGATCCGTCAGCAGATCCGAGAACAGCATCAGCAAGCTGCGGTGCTTGATCATCGCGGCAATTCTGCGGAGATTCGCCCCGAGGTCCGTCGTCCCTCCGGGTTTGGCTCCGGCCAGCAGGGCCAGGATGTTCGCCAACTGCGTCCGTTTGCTGCGGGCGGGAAGACTGGATCGCAGCTTCTCGTCGAATGTCACCACCCCCACCGGATCCTGCTGACGGATCATCAGGTACGTCAGCGCCGCTGCCAGACAGATGCTGTAATCGAGCTTCGTCAGCTCCTGGCGGTAGGTGTACCCCATGCTCGCCGACAGATCCACCAGCAGGTAACCGGTGATGTTCGTTTCCGCCTCGTACTTCTTCACATAGAAGCGATCGGTTTTCGCATACACCAGCCAATCGATGTCCTTGGGGTCGTCCCCCTGTGTGTACCGCCGGTGTTCGCTGAATTCCACGCTGAATCCGTAGAAGGGGCTGGCGTGCAATCCGCTCAGGAACCCCTCCACGATGAACCGCGCGCGCAGGTCGAGCCGCGACACCGTACGGATCACCTCCGGCTTCAGGTACTGTTCCGAGCCCATCTTTCGCCCTTCGGTCCCTGCGCACGACGGAGGGTCTTCACGACCGCGTTCGCCCACGCCCGAACAGCCGCAACCGGCATCGGCCGGCGGTCACCACGGACACCGGCCAAAGTCCGCAGCTCATCGTGGCTATCGTACCATGGCGGCTGGCGTCACACAGCACCGCGGCCACATGACCGCGCCGGCCGCGGCGGCGCAACCGTCCCGACCGATACGACCGGCAACCGCTGACGACGGCTATGGCCGATCGCTGAACACGGCTTTTCGGAAGCCCCGAGCCGCCCGCCGGACGGCCGATCTCTGAAGCAGCGACCAGCACGCGGCACCGTTGCCCGATCCCGCGTTTCCATGCGAAGCGACGCCCCGCGTGCCGGCACGCCCCGGGCGCCGAGCAAGCGGTACTGCCCGCCGACTTCGCTCCCCAAGGTCCCCCGATCGCGCAGGCCGCACATGCCGTTCAAGAAACGTCCCTCGAAAACCGCACGGCCCAAACTGAGGGTCTCCGGCGAGCTGCCGCGGTTCCTGGCATACCTCGAGGCCGAATGCGGGATGTCTCCGAACACACGGGCGGCGTATCGATCGGACATCGGGCAGTTCGGCCAGTGGCTGTCGCTCACCGGCGACGACGACCTGCGTGCGGTCGATCTGCCGAAACTGACCGCTTATCTGGAACACCTGCATCGACGACGCTTGGCCGCCAGCACGATCGCCCGCCACCTGATCGCGATACGCTCGTTTTTCCGCTTCCTCGTGCTGGAAGGGCTGCTGGCCGCCAGCGCCGCAGATCTGCTGCAGTCCCCCAAGCTGTGGCAACGCCTGCCGACGGTGCTCAGCCCGGAGATGGTCGATGCCCTGCTGAAGGCGCCCTGCCATCTGGACCGCTACCCGCTGCGCGACCGCGCTCTGCTGTGCATGCTGTACGCCACCGGCTGCCGGGCCTCCGAAGTCGCCGGCCTGCGTCTCGGTGACGTCCATCTGAACGAGCACTTTTGCCGCTGCCTGGGCAAAGGCAACAAAGAGCGGCTGGTCGCGCTGAATCCGGTGGCCGAACACGCTCTGGATCAGTACCTCCGCCACGAACGCCCGGACATGGTGGCGCGACGTCGGGATGCCCCGTGGCTGTTCGTCAGCCGCAACGGGGGGCCTCTGTCGCGGATTACGGTCTGGAAACTGGTCAAGAAATACGCGGCCCGCGTCGGCTGCAGCAGAAAGGTCAGCCCCCATACGTTGCGGCACAGCTTCGCCACGCACATGCTGGCCAACGGCGCCGAGCTGCGGGCGCTGCAGGAATTGCTCGGACACGCCAGTGTGGCGACCACGCAGCTGTACACCCACGTCGAGCACAGCCGGCTGAAGAGCGTGCATCGGCGTTGCCACCCGCGCGGCTGAACCGACGACGCCCACCGGCGGCCAGAGCCCTCCCTGCCCTCATCGAATCCCGACGGCCGGAAAGCCGCATCCCTGACAGGCCCATCGGAAAACGCGGGCACGCCCACCCGCCGCAGCGCCGATGCGCACGGCCGTTCCCTTTACAGCCGTGCTACAATCGGCGAGCCTCCCGCCGTGAGTTCCCCGCGCATTCGGACGGCCACGAAACCTCCCCCGAGCGACCGTCGAGACGAACGATGACCGACCGCCCCGCCTCCCCGCTTTCCAAAGACTCTGCGCCCCCGGTGAGGGCAAGTGCCGCGGCCGTGGACACGGTGCCGCCCGCCTCCGGCGCGGCGTCGGGTGCGTCGGGGCAGACGGAGCAGCCCCGCTCCAGTGCGAACGCGGCCTTTCCCGACGTCGTCCCAAAAGCGACCGGAACCGGCCGAGACACGGCGCGCGCGGAAACGATCTACGACCGCGTGTTCTGGACGGCGTATGCGGCAAACCTGCTGCTGGTCACCGGCAACGCCAGCACATTCCGCTTCGCGGAGCTCGTGGCGCACCTGGGCGGGACCGAAGAACAGGCCGGAGCGGTCGTGGGTGTGGGCATGATCGGCGCACTGCTGGCCCGCCTGTTCCTCGGCCCGGCGATCGACCGGTACGGCGTACGCCGACTGTGGATTTTGGGAGATTGCCTGTTCATCGCCGGGTGCGTCGGCTTCATCCTCTGCGCGCGGCTGGATTGGACGCTGTATGCAGCCCGGATCGCGTTCGCCACGGGTCTGGCCGCGATGTTCACCTGCGGTATGGTCCACATTCAGAACCACGTGCCCGAACGGCGTCGGACCGAAGTGATCGGCAACCTGGGCAGCAGCGGATTCCTGAGCATGATGCTGGGCACACAGATCGGCGATCTGGTGTTCCGACACGCGCCACCCGGCCCGACGCGGTTCGTCGTCCTGTTTTCCGTCCCGGCGGTGTTGGCCTTGGCGTATCTGGTGCTGGTCGTGTCCCTGACCCGGAATCTGACCCATCGGCGACCGCACGAAACACCCAACGCCCTGATTCTGCTGTGGCGTTACTGGCCCGGTCCCGTCGTCTGCGTGGCGCTGATGATCGGCACCAGCCTGTCCGTCACGACGGTATTCCTCACCCGCTACTCGACGAGTAAGGGGCTGCCGGGAATCGGCGAATTTTTTGCGGCTTACGCGAGTTCGGCCTTTGTGTTCCGGGTTTTGGGTTCGCGGTGGAGTCACCGCATCGGGCGGCACCGCATGAACCTGCTCGGGTTGCTCGGACACGGCATCGGCCATCTGCTGCTGATCAGCGTCGAATCGCAAACCGATTATGTGGTTCCGGCGATCTTCTGCGGTTTCGGGCACGCGATGCTTTTCCCCGCCGTCGTTTCGCTGGTCGCCGGCGCGTTTCCGGTCGAGTACCGTGGAACCGGTACGACGCTCGCCCTCGGATTGACCGAACTGGGCATCCTGCTCAGCTCGCCGGTGCTGGGCCGGATCATCGACCACTATGGATTCACCGCGATGTTCGTGACTTCGGCGAGCCTGATGTTTGCCGTCGCAGCCTATTACACGTTGCGGACGGCCGGAGCAGCGGATCCCGAGCTGGCCTTCGGGCAGTCGTCGTCATGATGCGTCTCCCACCGCCGACCGCATATCACACCGTGGCGGACGCCTGCGAGCCGCCGATTCCGACAATCGCTGAGCAGTGGAATTCGCGTGATGTCCGAACCAATCGCACCGCTTCCCGATATCGAGGCGCCACGGCCGCTTTCGTTCCAGGCCCCGCAGGGGGATCTGGCGCTGATCGCCGGTTCCGCCAATCCGGTGTTGGCCCGCAAGATCGCCACCCTGCTCGGCGTGGAGCTGACACCGGCGGAAGCCAGACTGTTCAGCGAGGGCAACGTCTTCGTCCGCATCCTCGAAAACATCCGCGGCCGTGACGTGTTCGTGATTCAGGGTGTGCACTATCCGGTCAACGACAATTTCATGGAACTGCTGTTCTGGATCGACGCCCTGAAACGGGCCAGCGCCCAGCAGGTGACGGCCGTGATCCCGTTCTTCAGCTACGCCAAGGGCGACAAAAAGGACGAACCCCGAGTGTCGATCCGCGCCCGCGTGTGCGCGGACGCGATCGAAGCAGCCGGCGCCGACCGCGTGCTCACGATGGATCTGCACAGCCCGCAGATCCAGGGATTCTTCCGGATTCCGGTCGATCATCTGTATGGACGCCTCGTGCTGGCGGACCACATCGCCTCGCTGAACATCGACGATTTGGTTGTGTGCAGTCCGGACATCGGCTTCGCCAAGGAGGCGTCCGACTTCGCCGACCTGCTCGGCGTGCCGGTGGCCATCGGCAACAAGCAACGGCTGGGACACAGCGAAACGGTCCGCGTGTTGGAGGTGATCGGGGACGTCCAGGGCAAAAACGTGGTACTGGTCGACGATTTCGCCATCACCGCCCGTTCGCTGATCGAGATGGCCGAAGTGCTCAATCGCCGCGGCGCCCGCGACATCTACGCCGCCGTCACACACGGCGTTCTCTCGCCGGGAGCGAACGAACGCATTCAAAAGTCCCTGATCAAGAAAATGTTCATCACCGACTCGATCGAAAACCACCTGGAACCGTTCTGCGACAAGATCGAAGTGGTCTCGGTGGCCCCGTTGTTCGCCCGCGCCATTCGCTCGATTCACGACCGGACCAGCGTCAGCATGCTGTTCACGCACTCCGCCGCCGCCCGCTCCGCCTCAAAGAGCCGCACGGACTGACCGGCCCGTCAGGCTCCGCCGACTCCTCCGCCGCCGCGTATTCCCCGCCGAAATCCCCGGTGCCCTCAGCTGGGCAGCGGCCCGGTGTCTGCACTCGAAGACGGCTCCGCGGTGGCGCTGTCGCTCGGCGTGACCGGCACCACCGTCTCCTCCGCTCCGCTTGCCTCCGTCACCGGTGAAAGCCACCGCGCAGCCAGGCGTACGAGAAGCGGAAACACGGCCAGCAGACCGAACGCCATCCACACCCGCGGCGTCAACGCGCCGCGCACGCCCCGCGTCGCCAGTTCGGAAAGCGTCGGAAACTGTGATCCGGCGTAGACGTACACCATGGTCCCCGGCAACATCCCCAACTGGCTGACCCACCAGAACGTCCAGGGACGCATGGACGTCAGCCCCATCGCAGCGTTGATCACAAAGAATGGCACGGCCGGAATCAGCCGCAACGTGAACAGGAACCACGCCCCATTGCGCCGCACCGCCTCGTCGAACGCCCGAAGCCGCGGTCCCAGACGGCGTTCGATCCCGTCGCGAAACAGATAACGGCTCAGCAGAAACGCCGCCGTCGCTCCGGTCGTCGACGCGAAACTGACCAGCACGACCGCCCGCCAGAATCCCAGCAGCCAGGCGGTCAACAGAGTCATCGCCGTGGCGCCCGGAAGCGACAGTGCCGTCACTCCGACGTACGCCACGAACAACACCGCGTGCACCAGATACGGATGGGCGGCCTGAAAGGCGCGAAACTGCCGCTCGTGCCGCGCCAATCCTGACAGAGTCAAGTGCTCGCCCAGCCCCACCCGCGCCGCGACGATCAGCACCACCAGGACCGCCAAAAGCAGCCACCGCATCCGCCGATGTACGGCGGCCGAATCCGACGCCGACCGATCCGCCCCACAGCCCGCGGTCTCGACCGCCCCGGCGGCGGGGCCACGCGCCCCGCCCACTTCGTGACCTCCGTTGCGATTCATCCCATCCCTCGCTTCGCAGCCGCAAGCGTGTGTGTCGTTGCCGCATGCTCGTCCGAATACGGCTCCGAAGCCACTTGCCGCTTTCACGACGATTCGGGCAGAACCGCGCCCGCGATGCCGATTCCCCGGCTCCGGCGCCTCACGCCTCATTTTTGCACAATGACCCCACAAACCACCGGTCAGCGTCTCCCAGCCCGCGCCGTTTCATCCAAGGGACGGAAATCGACGGGATTCCTTACAGCCAGGATGCGATCTCACGTCCGCTCCGATACGATCGAGCGTGTGCATTCGTGGTCGCGGGCAGCCCGTCCCCGGAAATCCCAGGACCGTGGCCGTTGGAGAGTGACGCCATCCGGTGCGGGTGGGTCGCTGCAGACGTTGCGCCATCCCGAGCTTTGCCAGGAATCCCACGATGACCAACGACATGGCACTCGAAATCAGCTGCCGGGACGCCGCAGAACTCGCCGCGTCGGGCGAAGACGTGGTTTTTCTGGATTGCCGCGAAGCCGACGAATATGCGGTCTGCCGGATCGAGGGGGCGCTGTTCGTGCCCCTGTCGGAAATCGCCGATCGACTCGAAGAACTGCTCCCGTTGCGCGACCGTCGGATCGTCGTGTATTGTCACCACGGAATGCGGAGCTATCGGCTGGCGGTCTGGCTGCGCAGCCAGGGCTTCCAGCAAACTCAGAGCCTTGCGGGTGGGATCGACCGCTGGGCTGTGGAGGTCGATCCATCGATTCCCCGCTATTGAGCCGGCTGCCGTCGACGCATCGGGAGAAACACTGAAGCGTGAAGATGCCACCGAAAAACGTAACGACCGGCACGCCGTGAAGCGCACCGGTCGTTCACAATTCGTCGGGCCGTCCCGCCGACGTTCAGGCCGCGTCGCGCCGGCAATTGCGTGGCGTCTCGGTCGTACCGTTCCGCCGGCCGCCTGTCAGGCCTCCAACCGCCCCCGGACGCGCCGGCTGCAGAATACGGTGCCCGCTCCGATCAGCGATGGCAATGTCCACCGACCCGGCCGCCAAAGGTGCCGATCTGGATCCCGAAATTGCGGCCATAGTAACCGAACGTGAATCCCGGCCGCGTATAGAAGTGCCGATACGACCACGGGTAGTAAAAGCCCGGTCCGAACGCATAGTTGTAGCCCGGATAGAAACTCCCCGGATAGCGCCAGTAGTTGAACGAATGATAGTAGGCTCGTGGGCGTCGCAAATGATCGGCCTTGGCGACGTTGGTGGAACCGAGCGTGCCGAACCCCACCGCGACCGCGGCCACGACCAGCAGCAGCAACTTCCTCATCGTTCCGCTCCCTTCCTGTTCGAAGACCCCCGTTCCGGACCGGATCCGGTCCGACTTGCCCAGCACACCCGGCCGACATCTCGAGCGTGCCGGCTGTCTTGGGCATCCCATCCCCGAAACCGATCGCCTCCTCGCTTCGCACGATTCCATGATGCATGCCGCGTGCCAGAAGTCCGGCAGACCACGAAAACGAGCGTCAAACGACGGCACCCAAAGTAGTTGTGAATTTCCCCAAACAGATCAAACAGCGACCTGCCGCAACAAAAGACATCAAACTGAATACACGGAGAAATCAAATTGGCACTACCCGGTAACGAAGCGGTGCCCGCCTGCCATCGCCGATTTCCGACGTAGCACCGGCCGGGACGCGGATGCCACCGAAGGGCCGGTGTGCCGCGGTGGTCGGACATGCGGATTCCGCGAAGGTCTCGTGCTCGTTTATTCGCGGACGACGGCGTGCTGGCGGTTACGGCACGCACAGCGCAA
>RFHO01000483.1 GCA_003696385.1 Planctomycetota bacterium
AACGTCATCGCCCTCGCCGCGGGTATCTGCGACGGACTCGGCTTCGGCGACAACGCCAAAGCGGCTCTGATGACCCGTGGCTTGGCCGAAATGGCCCGCTTCGGCACGCGGATGGGCGCCCGCAGTGAAACCTTCTCCGGACTGGCGGGTGTCGGCGATCTGATCACCACCTGCATCAGCCCTCACGGCCGAAACCGGCACGTCGGCGAACGGCTCGGCAAAGGCGAAACACTTCAGGCGATTCGTGCCTCGATGAACGCCGTCGCGGAAGGCGTTTTCACGGCCGACGCGGTGCACCGCATCGCACGGCAGCTCGACGTCCCCATGCCGATCACCGCCGCCGTCGTCCGCGTGCTGAACGGGGAATCGTCAGCCCGTGAGGCCGCCGAGGCGCTGATGCTCCGGCCGCCGCGTGACGAATTCGACCCGCCGGAAACCGACGTCTGAATTCGCAGCCCCCGGCCCCAAACACGATTTGGCACTGCGGCGATTTCGACCTACGCTTGTCATGGACTCCCACAGCGCAGCGTGGCCCATTGCCCTCGGCCCGCGAACCGGTGCCACATCACGGACCGGCCGCGCGTATCGCACTCGTTTTCTAGAGGGACCGACATGGAACCACTGGTCCAGTCTCAGCCGCAGGTGGCCCCCGGATTCGTCGACCGACGCCAGAACAAGGGCGGACGGCGCCCCGACGGCGGGCCGGAACGCCGCCAGTTCCGCGATTCACGCTCCTCGGGTTGCCCAGAGGCCGTCGAACTCGGCGAAGCCATCGATCGCTACAAGCTCGAACATCGACGCCGGTTCATCACGTACGAAGAGCTGTACCACGTGATCCGCAGCCTGGGCTACCGCAAGGTGGAATAGCGGCGCGATCCGGCCTCGTGTCGGAAACGGCCACACCGGCGCACGCGGCCGCGACGACGTCTTCGCCGCACGCACGCCCGCGGAAGTCGGGCCCCGAGGTCTCACATATCATCCACTTGCGAGTCGAACCCACGCAATCCCGCTGAGCCGACGGCGCACCGATCTGCCGCCGCACACACCCTCCTCACTCCTCGCATATCACCCGTCAAGCAAGAGCCGGCGCAGCGAACCGTCGGCGGCCTTCGTCCGTTCCGCTGTGCGATTCGCCCGACGGCCTTCCCGCGGCTCCACGCGTTGACCACCGTCGGCGGATCGGACAGACTGTTCCCATCGATCGGTTCACTCCCTTCAGGAACGTGTCATGGATGTCGCCCCTGCCGCCGCTCCGCCGTCGAACGGGCCCCAACCGCGCTCGCCCCTGCTCGCCATCCGCGATCTGACCGTCTCGTTCCGCATCGAAGACCACAGCGTCACGGCCGTCGAAGACGTTTCGTTCGACGTGTATCCCGGTGAGGTGTTGGGAATCGTCGGTGAATCGGGCTCCGGAAAATCCGTCACGGCGATGTCGATCCTCCGCCTGATCCCGGATCCTCCCGGACACATCGACCGGGGCTCGGTCATGCTCGAGGGTGTCGGCGACCTGATGTCACTACCCCATGACCAGTTGCGCCAGGTCCGCGGCCGACACATCTCGATGATTTTCCAGGAGCCGATGACGGCCCTGAACCCCGTCTTTACGGTTGGGATGCAGCTCACCGAAGCGTATCGGGCCCACTTTCCCGTCCGCCGCCGCGAGGCGATCGAGCGGGCCGTGGAATTCCTCTCGCTGGTCGGCATCTCCGATGCCCGCAAGCGGATGCGCGACTACCCGCACCAGTTCTCCGGGGGAATGCGGCAACGCGTGATGATCGCCATGGCGTTGATCTGCGAGCCGCGGTTGGTCATCGCCGACGAACCCACCACCGCCCTCGACGTCACGACTCAGGCCGAAATCCTCGAATTGATGCTCGAACTGAAGAACCGCACCGCCTCCAACGCCATCATGCTGATCACGCACGATCTGGCCGTGGTGGCCGAGACGTGCGACCGCGTGCTGGTGATGTACGGCGGGCGCGTCCAGGAAGTCGGCTCGGTCCGGCAGATCTTCCACGACCCCAAACATCCCTACACGGTCGGCCTGCTCAGGTCCCTGCCCAGCCTGGCTCCGCGTGGGCAACGCCTGTATGCGATTCCGGGCAACGTCCCGTCCATCGAAGAGATGCCCGACGGTTGCAAGTTCTGTACCCGCTGCGACGAAGTGATGGACATCTGCCGGACGGTCGAACCACCGCTGATTCCGCTGTCCGACGGACGACTCGTGCGGTGCCACCTCTACCAGACGCCCGCCGCCCCGCCCCAGCACGCCCATTCGCAGGTTGACGAAGCGGTGGTCGCCGACGATCACCGGCCGTCTCCAGGCGATTCGCCGCGCTCCCGCTCCAACGCCCCGACGCGCGCCACATCGGACGAACCCGCCACGACCGGCCGTGCCGACGAGAGCCCACGAGATGGCGGTCCATGAGCACCGAAAAGACCGAAGCCCTGGTGATCCGCCTGGTGGACTTCAGTGAAACCAGTCGCGTCGTCACGCTGTTCACGCGTGACTTCGGCCGCGTCTCGGCCCTGGCCAAGGGCGGACGGCGCTTGAAGGGCCCCTTTGAATCCGCACTCGACCTGCTCGCCACGTGCCGGATCGTGTTCATCCGAAAACGCTCCGACGCGCTCGATCTGCTCACGGAAGCCCACCTGGTCTGGCGGTATCGTCCCGACAACCTGTTCGCACTGTATTCCGGCTACTACATCGCGGAACTGCTGGAAGCGCTCACCGAACCGTATGACCCGTACCCCTTGGTCTACGATACGGCGCAGGACGTCCTGCGCCGGCTGCAGGACGGACTGGATCCCCGGCGGGCCGTCCTCCGGTTCGAGCTGGTGACTCTGCGCGAGATCGGACTGCTACCGGACTTCCAGGGTTGCGCACACTGCGGCGAACCTCTGGGACGCGGCGGCTATGTGTACTGGATCTCGGCGGGCGGCCTGCTGTGCCAGCGTTGCCGCGCTTACGACGCGGCCCGGCAGGAAATCCATGCGGGAAGCATCGCCGCGCTGAAACGCCTGGCCGACCCGGCCGCCCGGCAGTGGCAGACGTTGAGCCTTTCACCGCAGCAATTCCACGAACTGCGCTACTTCACCACCAGCACCATCTCCCACATCATCGGCCGCCGCCCCAGGACGCTCCGCTACCTGGAATCGCTGGACAGGAAGAAGCCCGGCCGCTGAGTTCGCCGCCGCTCTCCGGTTCGCGGAATCGCCCCCGCCGCGCACGTACCGACTCGGAAGCGGCTGCGTGGGACACGTCGGGATTTTCACGAGGCCCCCTCGCAGCGCACCAGCCGCGAACGGAAACGCATGCGCGTCGCGGCGGCCCTGCAGCCACGATGTGACAGCAGGGGCGCACATGCACAGGAGCGGCGGCGTGCTTCTCCGAAGAACTCTGCGCGAACCACGACCGGCCATCCCCCGACGTCACGAACCCGGCCGCAGCGGCCTGCTTTTGCGAGCCGGTTTACGCGGCCGGTGCCGCACACAGTTTGCGCAGTTTGCCGAGTTTGCCCAACGCATACGATCGCCCCGCGCTCGCCCGTCCGCCCCGCATTCCCTCGGCGGTCTGGGGATGGCCACAGCGGCGGTGGCGGCACGTGGTAGAGTCGAAACGGATGGGCCGAGCCTGCGGGCTGCCGTTCGAACGCAGCCGCGGCGCAAGAAGTCGCAGCCGGGGCACGGTGAACACCGCGTTTCTCGCGCGACTGCGCCGGGATTGGCCGGCGAACGGCGCCGGATGGACGCAATGGTGCCCGCGAGCGGCGAATGGCCGGTTCGGACAACCGCCGGCGACGCAGTTGCGGCCACGGGCGGCCGTTCAGATACCTGGCAGACGGCCACGATGACGTTTCACGAGTCTGGCGTTGCGGCGACAGGGGCCACGTGATGTTCGATGCTCGCAGACTGCTGCTGGATCTGTTCGGCCTGTGTCTGGTCGCCGCAGCAGTGTTCATGGTGGTCAGTCTGGTGACGTTCGATCCGGCGGATCCGCCGTCGACGATGGCGTATCCGCCCAACGAGACGATTCGCAACGCCTGCGGAGCCGCCGGAGCGACGTTTGCGTATGCGGCCAAATGGCTGCTGGGCATCGGCAGCTATGTGCTGGCCGCGGCGGTGCTGGCAACGGCGACGCGAATCCTGGTACGGGGCGTGTTCGATCAGCCGGTGCTGCGGATGGTCGGCTGGATGATGATCGTCGCGGCGGCGTGCGTCGGCGTGCAGCTCTTCGACCCCGGCCTCGGCGGGGGCCAGGTGATCGGCAGCGGCGGATACATCGGCGTCACGCTTCGCACGCTGGCCGATCGACACTTGGCCACGCCGGGAACACTCATCCTGATCGGCACATGCTTCCTGGCCGGTTCCCTGCTGGCGGTGGACGCCGTTTTTTTTCAGCTTCTCGGGGTCCTCGTGACCTGGCCCCTGAAGCTGCTTCCCCGTCGTGAGGCAGCGGCGGCGCGTGTGCCATCGACCCCGCTCGTTGCCGCCGCGCCGAGCCCCCTCCC
>RFHO01000484.1 GCA_003696385.1 Planctomycetota bacterium
GCCCTGAGGCGTTTCTTGTCGATCCATTCCGGATCGACGGCGATCAGTTCTCGCCGCCGATCGCTTTCGTCCCCACCGGTGAAGACGCCGGCTTGTGGGAATCCGAAACGCGGCCTCAGCCGCCACCGGCGACACCGAACAACGCGGCGGAAGCCACCGATAAACCGCCTCCGCCCGACGCACTCCGCCCGCCGTCCACGCAGCTCCGTCCCGCTTCCGAACATCCGGCGCTGGCCGGCCTTCGCGTCACGGCGATCCTGGTGACGCCCCGACGGCGGCTCGCAGCCATCGGCGGTCGGGTCTATCCCGTGGGAGCGACACTGCGATCGAGCACCACCGAAGCCGCAACCACCGAAGGCTTCCGGATCGCCGAAATCGAACGCGACGCCGTCGTCGTGCAAGCAACCGACGGCGAGCGGTATGTGCTACCGCTGGAGTCACGGACGGGCGGGGTCGAGATCGCCCCCGCGTCGCACGCCGCGACCGGCCGAAACGACGAGTCCACGCCGCCACCGCACGAACCCTCGGCGACGCAGTCGTTTCCCGAGCCGCCCCCGTGAAAGCACCGCACCGATAGCCGCGGCAACCATCGAAACACTCCCCAGCCAATGCATGACCACCGACGAACGCTCCGCCCACGATGGGGCGGTGCGATCCGGAAAAGCAAGCCATGGATGGCCCCCTGAAAGCAACACGACAGATCCTCGCCGTCGCGACCGTGCTCACCGTGCTCCTCGGCGTCGCGCAACTCACCGTGGCGCCGCATCGAAGTTCGTCGCGCGGCGTCGGCCATCACCGAGATACCGCACCCGGCCCGGCTGGCGGTCGTGCCCCACGGCACGCGACCGCCGCACACGCGACACCCCGCCGGGACGCCGGTCGGCCCGTTCCCGCGAATGCACACACCCGTGCCTCGCGGCCTCCGGTCTCCTCGCTCGAAGCGATCACCGAAGCGGACGCCCGCTCCGCTCCGCCGGACGGCCGGCCCACCACACGAAGGCGGCTGCCACCGCCGACGCGCGGCACCGCCGCGGAGCACCACCACACGCGGCGGGCCGACGAGGAATCGTCGCGAACGGCCAGCCACCACGTCCATGACCACGACGCGCCGGACGTCATTGCACCGAGTCCCGACGCCCGCACGGCGCAGACCGGCTCGGGTGCTCCGCGCCCCGCCGCATCGGCCCCTCTGTCGGCCCCGGCGCCACAACCTCCACGGACGGCCGCCGGTCGGGCCCACGCCGGCTCGGACGCCACGCCGGGGAAGCCATCGGCGGAGGCCATCCGGGCCGAACGCCGCATCGTCTTCCGTCCACTGCCTGCGACGAACGGCACAGAGACGGTCCGTCCCGCCTCCGAACGCTCATCCGAGCCGACTTCGCACGAAGACCGCGTCCCGGAACGCGAGACCGCGAATCCCGTGCCGCCGCCGCAGGTGTTGCGGCCCCCGGCCGCACCGCATGATCCAGCCGACGCCAATGCCCCGTCGTCGCAGAGGCTGTCGGCTCACTCCAACCCGGACGGCTTGGAATTCCGGCTGGCACAACTGGAGCGGAAACTGCAGACCATCAGCGAGCGCCTGCCGGAGCGCCGTGATGAGACTTCCGATCTGCGCCAGCGACTCGAACACCTGGAGCGCCTGGCGCAGCTCGACCAGCTCCAGAAGCAGATCGAACGCTTGCTCGAACAGCGGCAAAAGGCGGCCGCCGGACCGAACGGCGACGGCGGACCAACTCCGGATTCGTCGCCCTCCGACTCCGATGCCAGCCGGACCACAGATGGTTCCCCTGCGGACGAAAGCCCGCGCGTCGTCACCACGGCGCCCCGCAGCGGCGACACCTTCACGATCCACACGGCCGAGGAAACGCCGCTCAGTGACGTGCTGCAGCAGCTCAGCGAACTGGCCGGCACGAACATTCTGCCCAGCCTGGCGGCCCAGAAGCTTCGCGTGACCCTGCACCTGAAGAACGTCACGCTGCAGCAGGCCCTGGAGGTCCTCGCCGAAAACTACGACCTGGAGGTCATGCCGCACGGAGACTTCGTTTACGTCCGGACGCGGCAGGAAGCCGAGCAGGCCCGCCAGCGACAGCGAAAGATCGTCACGCGCGTCTTCCGGCTGAACTACATCAGTGCTCAGGACGTCCAGCAGGTGATCCAGCCGCTGATCACCGAAAAGGTCGGGCGGATCACCACCACCACGCCCGCTCAGGTCGGTATCCAGCAGGACGAAAGCAACGCCGGCGGCAATGCCCTCGCACAGCTCGACACCATCATCGTGATGGACTACGAAGACATCGTGGAAGAAATCGCCCGCGTCATCGCGGAACTGGACAAGCCGCCGCTGCAGGTCGTCATCGAAGCCAAGATCCTCTCCGTTCAGCTCGACGACTCCCTGAAGTACGGCATCAACTTCGCGCTGCTCAGCGGCAGCGGCGACGACCTGTTCATCGGCGGCAACGGCCTGGAGCTGCAGAACTCCAGCGGCATCCCCGCCCTGGCGATCTCGCCCAGCATTTCTCCCAGCGGATCGTTCGTCAGCGATATCGGTGGCCTGAAATACGGCCTGATCCGCGGTGACGCCAGCCTGTTCATCCGGGCCGTCGAACAGATCTCCGACACCAGCCTGATCGCCGCACCACAACTGCGGGTGCTCAACAAGCAGCGGGCCGAGCTGCTCATCGGCCAGCGGATCGCCTACAAAACGCTTACCTTCAACGGCACACAAACGGTCGAAAACGTCAACTTTCTCGACGTCGGGACCCGACTGATCCTGCGCCCCTTCGCCTCCGAAGACGGCCTGGTCCGCCTGGAAATCCATCCCAAAAAGAGCAGCGGCACCGTCAGCGACGGACTGCCCGAGGAACGGACCACCCAGGTCACCACCAACGTGATGGTCCGTGAAGGCACGACCGTCGTCATCGGCGGCCTGATCGAAGAACAGATCAGCGACAGTGACGACCGCATCCCCCTGCTCGGCTCGCTGCCCGGAGTCGGGGCGCTGTTCCGCAACAAGGAAGAGGCCGTCACCCGCAACGAGCTGATCGTGCTGCTCACGCCGCGGATCGTCCGCGAACCGGAAGCCGTTCTCGAAGGCGAACAGTTCAACGAAGAACACGAACGGCGGCAGGAGTCGTTCCGCAATTCGCTGACGCCCTTCAACCGCCGCAACCTGGCCCGCCTGGAAACCGAACGCGCGCAGCACTACTACGACACCGGCAACCTGCTCAAGGCGCGAACGCACATCCAGAAGGCGCTCAAGTACTCGCCCAACGACCCACACGCCCGACGACTGCGCGATCAGATCGAAACCGATCTGGGGCAACGCTTCCGTAACCTGCTGTTCTGGCCTTCCGGCCTGAAACGGCACCCGACACACTGGCCGGAACCAGCCGGCGAACAGAACACCGATGGAAAAGCGTCGGCCGAACCGTCCGCCGGTTCGGCTCCCGACACGTCCCCCGGATTCACTCTCGAGCTGTCCCCGACGCTCAGTGCACCGCCGCGGTCGCCCGCAACCGCCCCGCTCGAATCGTCTCCGAGCGGCACCGGCGGCGCCTCCGAGCACCGCTCCGACAGCGGCCGGCCGGCAACGCCACGAACCCTCCCCGACGATGGCCGGCCGACTCCAGACCCTTCCGACGAACCGCCGGGCGAACCACCGGCTCCGGCACCGCCGCTTCGCCCGCTCCATGACCGCACGCCCGCCGCACGCCCATCCCGACCAGCCGAAAAGACCGCTTCCGGTACGCCACTGCAGCGAATGTCCTACACGCCGGCCGCCCTCCCCGGCGCGCCGGCGGTGCCGGCCGGCTCCGTCACCGCGGATGACACGCCGAAGGCCAGCACGGAGAGCACACGGCAGCCGCTGCTCCACGGCAGCGGTGCCTTCCCGCCGTCGGTCCTGTCCCGACGCACCGTCGCGCCGGGGGCCCTGCTGCCCACCTTGCCGCCGCCACCATCGCTGTCGGAAATCACCCCAACGATACCGCTGCCGGGAATCCCCGCTGGGGCAAATCCGCCGAGCCAGCGCTCCCGGCCCGCGGCCGGCCGTTCGAAGACGACGTTTCGCCGCGTCAAACGTGGAGGCCGAGGTCTACGATGAGGATCCCAGACCCCAATCCCGCACGGCCCCGTGCGCACGATCCGGAGCCCAGCCGCCGGACCGGCACCGGATCCGAGTACCTGACTCCAGAACCGGACCGGATGCACCCGGCCGATGCCCCCGGCCGCGGCGATCGCTCCCGGGAAAACGCGGGCATTGCGAGCGAAGCCGCCCCGCCACTTCCCGTGCTGCGACCGCCCACGCGCCCGGAACCGCCGCCGCGCCGCCGGATCGTCCGCGCCGCCGTCTCGGGTGGACTGGTTTCCACCGCGCTGCTTTGTTCGGTCGGCTGTGTCGGTTGGAGGACCGATGCCACGTCGCTGCCGGCGATCGTTTCGCGCGCCC
>RFHO01000485.1 GCA_003696385.1 Planctomycetota bacterium
ACGCACGGCATCGACCACTGGTTGAAACCCCTTGGTTTCATGAACCTGGCCGGCGGTCACGTGGACGGCGAGCGGAGTTCCGTGACCGTCAGAAACCACGTGGATTTTCGTCCCAAACCCGCCTCGCGAGCGACCCAATGCGTGATCCTCGGGTTCGTCGGGGCCCCCTTTTTTCCGGCCCCGGCCGCCGCCGCATGAGCCCGGACGCTGCTGCCGTCGACCATCCACAGGTCCCAGTCGATCCGGCCTTTTTCGTCCAGACGAATCTGAAGCCGTTGGAGAATCCGATCGAACGTGCCGTCTTTCCGCCAGTGACGGAACCGATTGCGGGCGGTCTGCCATGCGCCGTAACGCTTGGACACGTCGCGCCACGGAGAGCCGGTATTGAGAACCCACAGCATGGCGTTGACCATCGTCCGATGGTCGTGCCACGGCCGGCCGTTGGTGACCAACGGCGAAGAAAGCCCGTCGATCAACACCGGAGAAAGATCCTCGATCAGCCCCCACGGTTCGTCCGTGAGTTCGTAGCGTCGGATCCTTGCGGCCTCCACATACCAGGATCAACTTTGCCGTTCCCCGCACCAATAACAAGCACCGCCATCCGGCCAAAGAACACTTATGAGACACAATCTAGGACTGATGCGTCCGGAGAACTCCCCCAGCCGGCGCTTCGCGAACTCAACAAGGGATGCCAAACACCCGGGCCGCCATGCGATCCACAGCCGCCGGTCCCGACTGTCGCGTCGGTTGCCAGTGCCAAGTCCCGGCAGCCAAAGCCTCTGAGTGGCACCCGCTATCGTGCCGGCACGGCTCGCACCGTCTGCGTGCGCCTTGGACAGCGCCCGGGGACCAGTTCCTTGCTCGCCGCTCGGCAACCCCACCGGCACCACGCACTCGCCCGCCGCTTCCGTGTCCGACCACCCGCGGCCACAGCCGCGCAACAGAACCGCCCTCAGCAGCCGCCCCCGGCCGATCAATGCTGCGATTGCCCACAAGGCGAACGCTCCACCCCGATACGAAACGCCCGCTGGGGGCGGCGCAGCGGGCGTCGTGCCGGTGGGGAGCGGCGTGCGGTTTTCTCGCCAGCAGTGAAGGCGCCGTCCTCCGGACGCTCGGTCAACGGGCCCAGCGGATTTCCGGATCGCAACCGCCCGTGACGACGGCGCGGCCCGCTTCGCCCATGATGCCGACAGGTGGACTCGATCCGTTCCGCAGCCGCCGAAGGCCCAGCGATTAAAAACGACGGCTCGATTATTGGTGTCCCGGCAGCGTGTTAACCAACCCGGTGTCGACCACGACTCAGCCGGTCGGGCTTTCAGATCACTCGAAACGTTTCTCGAAGTCCTGGTTGCGCAATCCAGAGCCTGCCTCCGGCGGTTCGCGGGTGCCATGCTCCGCTGGGGCCCACGCTACTCCCGTTGCCATGCAGCCTTTTGCGCCTGCTCGAAGTCGGCCATGGTAGCGGGATATCCCAGCCGTTGTTCACGGCGTGCTTCCCGTCCGGCATGGAACGCGGAAACGAGCACGCCGATTCCCCCGATCAACAGCACGACGCTGCGTGAGCAATGCACCAGCAGCCAAGCGGCAAGCAGCGGTGCCAACAAGCGCATTACGCCGTTCATGAATGTGAAGATTCCCATATAGCGGCTTGTGTCGGCTCCAGGGCGAGCGAAATAGTTGACCCCGATTCGCCACCACAGAATCCAACTCCCTCCCATACTCATTCCCCGCGACAGACGCCCGGCTACAGGAAGTCCCAACAGCGTTCCTGGAATGACCTGCCCGGTCGTCGCCGCCAAGACGAGTAGGAGTGGGTCGAGTGCCCAACCCAGACGAATCCACTTCCACGCAGTCCACGGATTCACCCGGTCGATTCGCCGGCCAATCCAGCCAGTTACCGCAAACGATGAGACCGACGGTATCACATGCAGAAAGATGGACGCCGGCAGATAGCTCAGAGACAAATCGCGTACCAAGAATGCCGCAACGTAGGGAGCATACAGCAACCCGGAAAATCCAAAAAGAAAACAACCGGCGAGGTACCGTCGAAACCGATCGTCGGTCCGCAGAATGCGAGAGGTCTCATGCAATGTGCCGAACGCTCGCCTTCCCAACGACGGATTGCGGTTTTCGCAATTCCGGACGCGCATTCCTCGGAAAGCGAGAAAACTCGCGATACTCAACGCACCGGCGCAGAGCATTTGAATCCGAATTGTGAGCAGCACGCGATGCTGCCAGTGCGCCAAGGCTGCCGCCGAGCACAGGATCGAGAGCAGAAAGACCAATGACGACCATTTACGGATTTCGCCGGTTACCGCGCCTCTGTGTGTTGCAGGATAGACAGTTCGGATTACCGCGGTGACGGCAGGACGCGCGGCGACCTCAAAGACGGATCCCAGACCCAGCAGGAAGAGAAAGCGCAACGGGTGAGACGTGAATGCCGCGGCCAAAGAGCACACGGCGAACGCCGATCCGGGCACCGTCACAAACGGCATTTTCGGCCGGTTCGCCATCCAGTGGCCAAGTGGCAACGTGGCAAACATGCCTACGCTCGACAGGGACAGCCGTAGGCCGAGATGCCAGTCTTCCGCGTTCAATCCGCGGACGGCCATGATCCCACCGTTGGAGAGGATGCCGGCTGCTGCCGCATCCAGCAGGGCGAAAAGCAAATGGTAGCGAAAGCTTTGACGACATATGGCCGGCAATTCGTCGCCGGAGAAGGCCGAATGTCTCCCAGGTCGTGGCTGTTGTCTAGTGGGCATGGTCACGCAAAAGCCACTCGGTCCGTTCGATGCGCGCTCCGTCTGCGGCCAGCAGCGCTAGTCCCTGCTCCAGCGTTCCTCCAGCCAGCCGCGAAGAAATAACGGCATCCGACAGCACGACGACCCGTTGTCCCAGTGTGAGCAATCCTCTTACTGTCGCGCGTACGCAGTACTCGAGAGAAATGCCGAATACACACCACGTGTCGACACCGGCGGCCAGGACAAGAGCCCGCGCATTGGGATTCCACTGAAATACGTCGTAAGCACGACAGCAGCGATTGCACTCCGGTGAACCCAAGTGCTGCTTTTCGAGAATAAACTGTCTGTGCTGCCGAAGCTCATTTGGCCAGTCGATATGCCCCTCGCCGATGCACACAAACCGTGTGCATGCCACGCGCACATTCCGAGCCGAAGCCGCGTTGAGGCACGTGGTGGCCACCATGAGCCCGCCCGTCGCGTAGTGGAACGAGAAAATCCGGCTTAGCTTAGTACGGATCGAGGCGACCTGCCGGCGAAAGGTGAGGGTGGTTCCAGCAGTGCACGGCTCGCGCGTGTCCACGTCGAATAAACCGACAGATGATGGTCGCATGTTGTCGCCAGAATCACGGTTGGCCGTCGGAAACCGTCAATTGAAAAGGTTTAAGCTCGTTGTCCCGCGGTGCGACGTGGACGCGAATCGTGGAGGTCCGGGGATTGGCAAACAAGCCGTGCAGCTTGTCTGGTCCTTCTGGGGCGTCGGGAGCAGAGCCCGCTGGCGGTGGATCCTGCCAGGTGATTGTCACCGTGTAGTCGCCCGCAGGAGCCCCATCGTTGAGCACGTAGGTGCTAAGTTCGAAATAACCGTTTGAATCCGTGCGGCCGTGTGGGAAGAGGCGGATCGCGGGGTCGGTTGGGTGGAAGAACACGGTTGCATGTTGCGCCGGTTCGCCGTTCACCATGACGCGCCCGTGCACCGGAAAGGTCGGCATGCGGTCGGGAACGGAGCGCGCGCAGGCGACACACATGAGTGCGACGCTGAGCGCCGAGAACGTATTACAGCGAAGAGTGCGGTCGGTGTTCATTGGGCCGGAGTCCGTGGTCAAAGACCGGTAATGCCGGATCAGACGCTTCGGCGAGATGATGTTCGAGTCCTCAGAAGTCGCCTAGCACTTCCCCCTCGCTCTTGGTTACCAAGGCAATCACGACGAAGATGTCGATGCTGCGGCTGAGGAAACGGACCGACCCATCGGCGAGCAGGGCATGAGCACCGCCAGGGTGGAACGCGTAGATGCCGCCGATGAAGTTGGAACAATTGACGGCACATGGCCCTGGCTGCGTCAAACCGTCGTGCGTAAACCCTCGGAACCACATCCCGTTGGGAGCGGCCCAAGCGCCCGGAACATTGCCGGAGCTGCTGAGTGACTCGCCCCGACTGATCTGGGAACCACGCCAGACGGCGGGTCGGCCGTGGGCCTCGGTTGCGGCGAACGTGAGCGACGTGCCGTCTCGTATGTCGCGGAATCGGTTGCTGCGCATGTTGATCACCCCGGCGTTGAGTGTGTCCAGGTCGGGCCGGACCCATCCCGTGCGGCGGAGGCCGCCCAACAGTCCGGCGGACGCGATGTAGTCGGTCGTGGCGGCATTTCTGTATTGAGCGGTGCCCCAGGGCGGGGCGAACTGTCCGCTGATAGTTGGAGCGTCATTGAGCGCGGTTGGACATTTATACAGGGGGACTGTCGTTGCGATGACGGGCTCGTTGGTGGGTGCGTACCAGTGTGTTTCGAAGTCGTATCGGTCGTATAGCGGTGCTTGTTCAACGAACGGCAGAATGGAGGTCATCCAACCATAGGCGGTCCAGCCCGGTGTAGTCGCTGAATTCGGCCTGATGCGTGCGTGGTCCAGGCGAAGGCTGGGAAAGACGCTGTAGGTGCTGTGATAGTTGTGGAGAGCGAGACCAATCTGTTTGAGGTTGTTCTTGCACTGGCTTCGCCGTGCGGCTTCGCGGGCTTGCTGTACAGCGGGCATGAGCAAGGCGATCAGAATGGCAATGATGGCGATGACGACGAGCAGTTCGATGAGCGTAAAGGCGCGTTTTGTGCGGGAAGGTCGTTGTCGGGCGTTTCCGGCACGTACTGTGAAGGCGGGCATAGGGCTGGTCTCCACGTGCTGCCGCGTTGCGATGTTGGAGAGGGCCGTCGTGAGTGGCGGAAGCGGTGTCATCGTGGGCATACCTTCTGCGGTGGAAATCGTTGTTGTGGAACGGCGAGTCGGTCAGAGGGAGTCGTCTGTGGGACGGATCACATCCGACACAGTTGCAGTGAAGCGATCGTTGCCCGTCGCGTGAGCGAGGCCCAAGCGGTTGAGCGTCGGTTAACATCCGCCCCCACGCGCGCTGGGCTCATCGGCGAGCATTGCACATTAAACCAGCAGCAAATTGTGTGCCGAAGGGGTTGCGCGTTTGGGAATGGCCGCTTTGGTCTGGAAATAGAGGCACGGCGCCGGCGCGACCGGCCGGACGAGAGGACAATTTTTCGCCGGATGGCGAATGGTTCAGCGGGTGGCGCGGTCTCGGTTGGATTGGGGTGAAGGGGTGGCGGACGCGCCGCGATCGAGGCTGGTTGCCGTGTTTACCGCCGGGGAGGTCGGTGGATCGCGGTTGCGGGGCATTGTGGCGGGAGGCCGTTCGCCCGGCGTAGGATGCCTGGGCGCTTCCGGCGCGACCGGATGAGAGCTGGAGTGTGGCGACGACCACTGTTTTGGGAACCTGGTGGAGATTCCAGGCCCGCATCCGATGGCGGCGTGGCGGCTTACGCGCGGCGGCCAAGGGAGGGAACGGTGCGCGTGCCGAGGAGGCTCTCGCGCGACGCGACGCGGCCGCGAACAATGAAGCGACCGGGTGGCGGCCGGTACGAACCTGACCGTGGGTATTACGGGCGTTTGCCGGAGGGGGATGAAGGTGTCGAGGAAGGGGCTGTGTTGCGTTCGTCGCGGAGTTTGTCGGAGGCGGCCAGGAGGGTGAAGATCTGCTGTTCGGTCCGTTCGATCAGCGGGGCGAATTGAGGCAGTTCCCGGGCATTGCGGCCCTGTTCGTGTTTGCGGAATCCCCGCAGATACGTCTCGTTTTGCGGGCGGTACTGGTGAAAGAAGAATTCGTTCTTGCGGCGGACCAGTTCGCGCAGGCGGTCTTCGAGCTGCGGCGTCAGGCCGGGGGGCCGTCGGACCGCGCCGAACCAGGCCCGCTCGATGACTTCCGCCAGCGCGCGATAGCCGCGCTCGTTCAGGTGCACGCCATTGTCCGTCAGACGGTCACCTTCCGCCATGCGTTCCAGCATCGGATGAAACACGTCGATGAAGCACAGGCCCCGGCGTTCGGCGAGTCGCTGGACGGCGTCGGTATACAGCTTGCGCAGCTTGTTGACGTGCGAGAGATCCGGCAGCGGCGGGTCCACCTGTTCGACCGGCACGGGCGACATCAGCACGATCCGCTTCGTGTGCCGTTGGAGGGCATCCAGCAGGCGGTTGTAATCGTTCACAAACGCCCGCAGCCCGGCTTGGCCGGAGAACGATTCGTTGTTGCCGTAGGCGAGCACGATCACGGTCGGCGCGGCCAGGGTGACGTG
>RFHO01000486.1 GCA_003696385.1 Planctomycetota bacterium
CGCGCACTCCGCGCCGGTCCCAGCCGGTCCAGGAACGACGTCGCGGACCGGCGGTGCCGATCGAACTCGACCTGCCCCTTCAGCCCGTGGCGATCGGAAAAACATCCCGTCCACATCGTGCCGTTGGACGTGATCGTGTCGGACGGAAAGGCCGTGAAGGTGTTGGCCAGCCATGTTCCGCCTTCGACGAAGTGCTTGCGGATCGTCGGCAGGTGCCCGGCCAGGGCCATTTCTCGGACGACGTCCGGCCGCAGGCCGTCCAGGTAAAACACGACGACCCGGTCGGCCAGCGGTCCCGCCGGAATGCGTGCCGGATCCGCGCCGTCAGGCTCCGCTCCCGCAACCGCGGGCGCGGAGGCGGCAAACAGTCCGACCGGCCGCGCGCGACCGTGGCGTTGCAGTTCCCGCTGCACGATCCACTCCACCGGTGCAGCGTGCCGGCGCCATTCGAAGGCCAGAGGCTCCGGCCGGGCGACCGTTTCGATGCTCACGTGCCAGTGGCCCGAGTTCTCGTCCGGCAGTGGATCGTTGATGCCCAGATACAAACGTCCCGACCGCGGCGCCCGCAGCGTCCTCCGTTCGCCGATCAAAAGCGGGTTGCCATCGCCGATGCGGGCCATCAGGGCGAAGCACGGAGCCGGCCCGTGCAGCCCCGCGGGCAGCGGAAACGGCCAGCGCATCACGTCGTCGTCGACCAGGTACGTGCCCTGTGGGCCGACGGTCAGCGCGCGGCGTCGCAGCCCGCTGGCCAGGCGATAGCGGACCACGACCGATCCGGAGGCCCTGATTCGCAGCCACTGGCCGGCCCGCACGTCGATGCCGGTGTCGCTCCAGACGCATGCCGCCGAAACCACGACGTCCGCCGGGCGATTGGCGGACGGCGGGGAGCCGGCGGGGAGGGCAGGCGGAGTGTCCTGACCGACGGCGGGCAGGCGGACCGCCAACGCCAGAAGGCTTGCGATCGTCCAGACCAGCGGCGGGAGGTGTTCGGCCGGGACGCGCCACCGGCGGCGAAACGGTGCTGCGGTGACGGTGCCGGAGCCGGCGACGCCAGCGCCGCATGCGGTCAACCTTGCCATGAGCGGGTCCTCTGGATGGCCGTAGAAACGCTCCTGCGGCGGCGGTGCAGTCGCCGCAAATCGGCGGGCTGTGCCGATTTCGACGCACCTGCGCGTCGGTTCGGCCATCCAGTTCTTTCGACATTGCCGGCGCTGTCATGCGAAGCGATCGGCCGGAGCGTATCGAACGCCACGCAATTCGCAGTCGTTCGGCGGGCACACCCGTGAAGATCCGCACGATCGGTGCGACACGGCGATCGGCGCAAAACGAACGGCCGTCACGCTCGAAAAAAATGAGCACGACGGCCGTTGCGGCTGCCTTCGGACGCGTGCGGCGCAATCGATCGGATGTGCGCCGCTGACCGGGCCGTGCGTTTCGACGTTCGAAGAGCACGAGCCCGGCACGGCGAGCGCATGGCGGCTTCGATTTTGGGCGAACCGGCAGGCCGGGCTGCCGAGATCCCGCGCACGGCCGGCGCGTGCCGGCTTCACTCGCCGATGCCCGTGTCACTCACCCACACAGTACAGGGCTCGATCGGAGCGGAGATAAAGGCGGTTTTTCCACACGGCCGGCGTGCCATTGAACATGCTGTCGTCGGCGAAGCGGTTGACGGCCAGCAGTTCGTACTTTGGGGCGGCCGGCAGGACGACCGTCCCACCGAGGCGGGTCACGACATACACCCGGCCGTCGGCCACCACCGGAGACGCATACACCGGCCGGCCGCGCCGCGAAGCGGCATCCAGAGCGACGCGCGTCTGGTACACGTTGCGTCCCGTTTTCGTGTCCATGCAGTGAGCGATGCCGCGATCGTCGATCCAGTAGAAGTGGCCCTGATACAGCACCGGCGTGGCCACATAGGAGCTTTCGCGACTGGTCCACAGCACGTGCGAGTCGGTCACGTCACCGCTGCCTCCCAGTCGCACGGCGATGCTGCCGGAACCGCGGAAGCCGCCGAACAGATACGCCACGTCGCCTTCGATGATCACCGACGGCGTCAGGTTGCCCGAGAATGGTGCTTCGGCGTACCACAGCAGTTTTCCAGTACGCGGGTTCAGCCCCCACACTTCGCCGGGTGTTCCGACGACCAGCTCTTCGCGGCCGTCGGCCGATTTGCCGACGGCCGGAGTGGAATAGGCCAGTTCGAGCAGTGCCGCCTCGGCCCGCCACACTTCGTGCCCGTCGTTCTTGTCCAGCGCCCGGATGCTCTGGCTCTCTTCCGAGGCGTTCACGATGACGAGGTTTTCGAAGAGGATCGGGCTGGCGGCCGAACCCCAGCGGCGATTGCTCGATTCGTGCCCGACGTCGGTGTGCCACAGGCGTTTACCGTCGCCGGTGTCGAACGCCCACACGCCGCTCTTGCCGAAAAACGCAAACACTCGCTCGCCGTCGGTGACCGGCGTGTTGCTGGCATAGCCGTGCTCGGTCAGGAAACCCTGGTACGGATCCTCGGGCAGTTCGGCCGGAATCGTCTGTTGCCAGAGAAGCTTTCCGGTTTCGGCGTCGAAACAACTGAGGTGGCGTTTCAGGTCCTCCATGCGCCCATCGAAGCCGGCTCCGTAACCGGAGTAGCTGGTCACGAACACCCGGCCGCCGGCGATGATAGGAGAGGAAGCCCCGGCGCCGGGAAGTTCGGCCTTCCAGCGCAGGTTCTGCGAATCGCTCCACTTCAGCGGCGGTCGATCCGTTGCGGCGATGGCGCGGCCGTTCGGCCCGAGGAATCGCGGCCAATCCGCTGCAGCCAGCGGCGTGTCGGCCGAACCCAGCAGTGCGACCAGCAGGCCGGCGGTCGCAGCCGGCAGCCAGCAGCGGTGGCGGGAAGCGTCGAGCCGTGCGTCTTCGCGGATCGAGCGGCCGTAGGCTGTCATGCGCGGGTCTCCTGTGTGAGCCGTGTGCGGCAGCCGGCGGAGCGGACGCGCGGCGGGGAGCCGTCGGCGATCGGCGTCGCCCCGGATTCCGGTTTCCGAAACAGCCGAACGCCGTCTTCAGGCCACCGGGCGGGGCTTCAGACCGCACGCTTCGCGTGCGCGGGCGAGCACTTCCTGGGCCTTGCTGCGCGCCTTGCGGGCGCCGGTGCGAAGCACATCCTCGACGAAGTCGGGCTGCTGCTCGAGCTGCGCACGGCGTTCGCGAGCTTCGGCGAAGTACTCCATCGCGGCCTCGTACAGCAGCTTCTTGGCCTCGCCGTAGCCCATCCCGCCGGCGCGGTACCGTTCGGCCAGCTCCGCCTGCTGCTCGGGAGTGGCAAACAGTCTATATAACGCGAAGACCGCGCAGGTGTCGGGGTTTTTCGGAGCTTCCAGCGGGGTGGAGTCGGTTTTGATGGACATCACCTTCTTGCGCAGCTTCTTGGGCGGTTCGAAGATCTCGATCGTGTTGTTGTAGCTCTTGGACATTTTCTCGCCGTCGATGCCCGGCACCTTGGCCGATTCGTCCAGGATGTACGCTTCGGGAAGCGTGAACACCTCGCCGTAGTAGGAATGGAATCGCTGCGCCATGTCGCGGGTGATTTCCACGTGCTGTTTCTGGTCGCTGCCCACCGGCACGATCTGACTGTCATAGATCAGGATGTCCGCCGCCATCAGCGCCGGATAGGCGAACAGACCCACGTCGGCGGGCAATCCCTTGGCGAGCTTGTCCTTGTAGGCGTGGCATTTCTCCAGCCAGCTCATCGGCGTGACGGTCATCAGCAACCACGCCAGCTCGGTGACTTCCGGCACGTCCGACTGCCGGAACAGCGTCGCCTTGGCCGGATCCAGCCCCAGAGCCAGCAGATCCACGGCGGCTTCATAGGTGTACTCGCGCAGCCGGGCCGCGTCGCGGATCGTGGTCAGGGCGTGGAAATCGGCGATGAAATAGAACGCCTGTTCGTTGTCCTGCAGGGCGATGTATTGCCGGATCGCCCCGAAGTAGTTGCCCCAGTGGAATCGTCCGGTCGGTTGAATGCCCGAAAGCACACGCATCGCTGCCGCTTCCTCTCGTGCCTGCTACAATCCGCCAGCCCGTCGCCGGTGTGGGCGGCAGAGTTTCCCCGCGGGTGCGACGGTTCGCGTTGCAGGATCGCTGCGCGTTTTCACACGCGATACGGCCAGCGATCCGGCGAGCCTCACGACGCCGTTGTGGACACCGCGCGCCGAAGACCGCGGGAGATGACCGGGGAAGGTTACTGATCGCGTCCCACGAAGTGAAGCCGGCGCGGCAGCGGCATCCACTGCTGTCCGACCGTCGTCGCGCGGCGGATAACGCCACGCGGCGCGATGGCCGACGCGATCGGCGTGATGCCGCCAATCGGCCGTGTATCCGTGCCGAGGCATCCGCGGCGGATCGAATCCCGCTCGCCGCGCCTGTAGGTCCAGCGGTTTCGGTTTCGAACGCGGTGGTCGCGCCGCGACTTCGAACGTGGCGGAGAGGGCGGTTTTGCACGTGCCGCTGCACGCGGCCCCGGAATGTGGCCGCAAGGCGGCTTTTTCGAATGGCCGCACGGCTTTCGAGTCGTCTTTTGATGGAGACACGTCCCGTGGAAGGATCTGGGATCGACCCGATGCAGGTGGCGCGGCGGGCGGCTCGGGCCGGAGCCGAAGTGCTGCGCCGCGCTTTCCGCGGGCGATTCGAGCTGCACGGCAAGGCACGCGGCCAGACGTACAATCTGGTCACGTCGGCCGACCTGGCCGCGGAGGAAGCCGTCACCGGCGTGATCCGCGAGGCTTTCCCGGATCACGCGATCTTCGGAGAAGAAACGCAGGCCGCGTCACTGGGAGCCGAGCACCTGTGGATCGTCGATCCGCTGGACGGGACGAACAACTTCGTGCACGGCATTCCGCACATTGCCGTTTCGGTGGCGTACTACGTGACGGGCCGGCCTCGGTGCGGGGTGGTCGTCAATCCGATCCGCGACGAATGGTTCGAGGCCCGCTTCGGCGGGGGCGCGACGTACAACGGCGAGCCGGTGCGGGTCAGCGAGGCCCGGCGGCTCGATGAATCGCTGGTCGGCGTGGGGTTCTACTACGACCGCGGGCGGATGATGCGGGCGACTCTGGAAGCGATCGCCGATTTCTTCGCCGAGCACGTGCATGGCATCCGGCGGTTCGGGACGGCGGCGCTGGATCTGTGCCTGGTGGGCATGGGATGCTTCGGCGCGTTCTTCGAATACGAACTGTCGCCGTGGGACTTCGCGGCCGGGCGGTTGTTCGTGGAAGAGGCAGGCGGCCGCGTCACGACGTGCACGGGAGCTTCCGTGCCGCTGCGCAAGACGAGCATCCTGGCCAGCAACGGCTGGCTGCACGACGCGGCCCTGCGTATCACCTCACGCCACCTGCCGCGGCAGACGTGAGGCGGGCGTGGGATACAAAGCCACGAATCCGCCCGTTCCCGTCGCACCGGGCCGGATGTGTTCACGACGGCAATTCGCCGCGACGGGGAACGCTTGCGGCCACCTGCGCCGGCGGCCAGACGGCCGGTTGGGACGACTGCGCACATCGAGTCGACGGCGGCGCAGGACTGCTCAACGCCGCCAGACGCGCAGTTCTTCCGTGAGCGGAACCGGCTGCCTTTTTTGGTGTCGAGTACGCACGTAGACGCCGAGGTCACCCGGTCGCGCCGCGTTGGCAAACATGCTGATGGTCATCTCCTTGGTTCCCGGAGTCAGGTCGACGCACACCTGTCCCGAGGGAACGTGTTTCAACTCACCGTCGCGGATCTGCCCGATCTTCTGCAGCAACGCGTCGTTGTCGCTGACGGGCACCATCGTGAGTTCGAATCCTGGTGCCAGCAGATCCGGATGTGCACCGATCAGCTTCTCGAGTCGTGCGGCGTGTTGCCGGATTTCGGCGTCATCGGTGTGCAGGACGACGATCCTTTTCGCTGCGCTGGCCGCCATCGCCAGCAACGACGCCGGAGGACTTTGGCTGACGAGACTCACCAGGACTTCGGGCGAGGGATGGCCCTGCTCTTCCCACTGGCGCCGCAATCGGAGCGCGATCAGCGGCAGCAGGCGCCGTTCGTACCAGGCGTCCGCCGGATCGGAACCGGCGCATGCCCTGAGAGCCCGATAGTGATCCTGCAGCTCGTTGTCGGGGGCATCGGCGGGAGGTTCGACGAGCAGCTCCGCGGCGATCGGCCGAATCACGTGGTCGAACCTGATTTCCCTGCAGGGCAGCGGGACGACTTCAACGGCCCCGGCGGCGACCTCGGTCGCATTGCGGTCCGGAATGAGCAGCCGACGGGCCCCCAGCTCCGTCACCAGCCTGGCTTTCTCGGGAATGTGATCGACCGGCACGAGTCCTCGCGCGTCGTCCCAGGCTCCGGTGGCCAGCGTTCCCGCAGTCAGCGGGCGTCCCGTGGCGGCGCTCAGCAGGCCCAGCGCCAGAGCCAGCCAGCCGGATCGCCAAGAACTCGATTCCTCACAACAGACCAGCTCCACCGCCTCCTGAGTGACGTGGCCGAGCGGCTCGAGCACGTAGCCTTCAATGCCGAGCGCGGCGGCAACCGTTTGGCCTCGGCGATGCAACGGCTCGAAACCGCTCCGTGCGCGCTCCTGGGGAACCCACTGCAACGGCAGCACGAATTCCGAACGTAGAGCCGGAAGCGGAGGTCGGCAAACGAACAGCACGCCGCACGCACCGACCTGTTGCAGCGTGTCCGGAGATGGTGCGGGCACGTGGTGGAACGGGGGGGCAGCGTCCAGCACGGATCGATCCAGCAGCCACGGAGCCCAGTCGCCGAAACGCTCGACCAGAAGCAACGCGAGGCCCGGTGTCGGGGACCCGGGCCACTGCCGGCACTTTTCCAGCAGACAGAGCGATCCGCGGCTCACGGTCTCGTTCCCCCGAAGACGATTACGCCAGCGGCCGTGAGCGAAGCGTGGCTCGATACCATCGTCCGGCCATCCATTCGCTCGGCCCGCTGCGCAGCGAATCAGTCGTTGGCGGAACCGCCGAGCTGCAGCAGCGTGCGTTCGACGCCGGCCAGAGACTGTTCGTCGGCAGGCCAGCTTTCACCGCCGACCTGCAGCTCCAGCGGTTGTCCCTTTTCGGCGGCACGTCGCAGCTCGTCCACGGAAAACCGGCACACGCCCCTCGCATCGATCGTGCCGGCGACTCCCGCCAGCGTGACCGGGCGCTCGGCGAGGTCGTCGGCTTCGCGGTCGTCCTCGGTGCGAAAGACACGCACCTCCAGTTCCCGGGTTTCGCCGACCGGCACACCGAGGGAAGCGAACGCGTAGTGGTCTCCACCGGGCGCGTTCCAACGCAACAGCACGTTCCGCGTCGCGGGCGCCGCGGCCATCTGCACCGTCAACAGACGCGGCGGGTAAGCGCGTTGCGACGGGGCGCGGGAGGGGCGCAGGGCTTCTGTCGGCGTCGCGAGCGGCTGCAGCAGGGGATCGTTTTCGACCTCCCGCCGGGACGCCTCCGCTTGTTCGCGCAGTATCTCCGAAAGCAGCCACGGCGGTGTCTCGCGGTAGGCGTCGGCGAGTGCCTGCTGCCATGCGGTCACGATCGGCTCGTCCGCGACCACGCTGAGCAGGTCGAGGTGTTCGAGCAGTACGGCGTCCCAGCTATCCAGTTCCTCCTGGAGCTGCTCGAGCAATGCATCGGCCTCTTCGCAGGTGAGTTCGCCGGTTTGCATGGCGGCCGCAGCGGATTTGGCCGCTCCGACGCAGATTGCCTCGGCGTCCAGCCGTTCTTCGACTCGCTGCAACGTCACCTCTTCGAGCCGACGCAGGTCTCCTTCTTTGTCCCAGAGCCTCCCGAGTTCTGCGGCCGCTTGCTTCCACCCGCGCATCTGCTCGCACGCCCGGGGCACGGCCCGGCGGAGCACGTGCACGCCCACGCGCTCGGGGAATGCCCCCCGCTCCGGAGCGAACAGGAGACACCGGCCCAAGCATCGCAGTGCCGAGAGGGCCCGCTCGGCGGCCTGTTGCGGATCGTATGACTCGGGCAAACGCGCCTGCAGCGCGGGATCGTCCAGAAGCCGGCGCAATTCGGCAGCTGGCCCGCTCGTCAACTGCCGTCGCAGTTCGACGATACTCCCGGCCATTGCATACACCCTCTAGTAAGGGAGGGGGCGGCACGACGGGTCGCGAAACTCCGGCGGAGGTACGGCCCGTCGCGATACACGCACCCGTTTCCGCACCCGGAACGCCGGTCGGCGTCCGGGGCAGACGTGTGCGGGACCACGGCGCAAAGGCGCGTGGCCTAACGTGTGGCATATTCGGTTACGCGTCTGTCAGGTCGTTCGTGACAACTTTCCCGCTGGTTTCGAAA
>RFHO01000084.1 GCA_003696385.1 Planctomycetota bacterium
CAGCCAGCGGGCCCTGCACGCCGTCGAGCAGCGCATCGCCCGCACCGACTACAGCATCCGCTGCGCCCGGGCCCAACTGCGCCACCTGCGCGAAGACCCCTCATACCTCGCCCGGCTCGCCCGCCGGGAGTTCGGCACGCCCGTGCCCGGCGTCCGGACCGTCTTCGTCTACCAGCCCGCCGACCGTCCCCCGGATCCTGCACCACCGCCGGCCACCGATGACAACGGGCAGCCAGCGCGACCGGTGCCCCCGCGCGACGACCTGGCGGACCGACTCGAACGCCGCGTCCGGCAGGATCCCTGGCTGGCGGTGTTCGTGCTGCCGCCGACGCGTCCGTGGGTGATGCTGTTCTCAACCGGGCTGCTGCTGTCGGCGTGGATTCTGCTGCCGGCGGACCGGCGGTCCTGACGCCCCCCGACCGCGGTCCCCCCGTTTTTCAGCCCGTCACCCGGCCCAACATCCGATAAAACCCTCAAGCCCGCCAACCCATCCCGCCGATGTCAGTTTTCTCAAAATTCTCCTCAAGTCACCCCACCACACGGCCGATCCGGACGGTAGGCCGCAATTCGGCAGGACTGCGGCCGGCGCTGACGGATCAGCGCCACCTTCAAGGGGCAGTGGAGGCCTCGAAACGTTCGGCGGGAACGCCGGCACCGTGCCGGCCCCGTGGAGGCCGCCATCGGGTTGGTTCGCGAGGACGAAGGATCATGATCAACGCACTGTCGAACACCACGAGTGCACCCGCACAATCTCCCGAGCTGCGCGAGCAGCTCACCCAGCGGGGGCAGCCCGGAAACCGCACGTCGCGGCCGTCGCACGATGCCGACGACGTGGTCGAGCTGTCGGAAACCGCACGCCGACAGCTCGAGACGGGGGAATCCGCCCCCATCCGCGAGCATCTCGTCAAACGCATCCGCGACGAGATCGCCGCCGGAACCTACCTCACACAGGACAAAATCGAGAAAACCGTCGATCGGCTGCACCGCGAGCTGTTCGGTCGCTGAACATCCCCAGGCTCCCCACCGCAGCCGCGGGCAGCAGCGAAGCCTACGACCGCGTCGTCTTCGAACGACGCGGTCGCTTTTCATACTCCGCCGTCACCACCGACGACATCCCCCCACGCGGCCGCCAGCGCGTCTCCACCCGCATCCACCGCGGACGCACCGCCGCCACCAGCTCATCCAGGATCCGGTTCGTCACGTCCTCGTAGTAAATCCCCTCGTTGCGAAACGCTTGCAGGTAGAACTTCAGACTCTTGAGCTCCACGCACAACTTGTCCGGCACGTACTCGATGATCACCGTGCCGAAGTCCGGCTGCCCCGTCACCGGACAGACGCTCGTAAACTCCGGTGCCTCGTGCCGGATCACATACGCCCGCCCCGGACGCGGATTGTCGAACACGTCCAGCCCATACGGCCCCCTGCGCAGCTTCGACCCGGCCATCACATCTCTCCTGCTCCCCCTTGCCGCGGCCATTACGCAACCACCCCCGCCCGCGGTCAAGCCCACGCCCATGGCATCCGGTCGCTCGCGCCGGCATTGCTTCAGTACGGATCCGTCGCGACAGCAGCGCCCGGCGGCTGAGCGTCCGAGCCGCGCCAGTCATGCCGCGGCCCGCTGGCCGGAGGATCTCCGCCCCCGTGGCCCGGCCATGACTGGCCGGCCTCTGCGGCCATGCGAGCGCCTCGCCGCGATGTTTGACGCGTAGTCGTGGTTGCACCCGGCCGACAGAAAAAAGCAGGCCGGGCGGCCCGACGCCGATGACCCGTTCTACCGCCGGCTCGGAGCGGCCAGGAAACTCCTGCCGGCTCGGGCACCCCCCACGGCGCCGGATCCACCCGGCCCCAGGTCCCCGGACCGTAGTCCCACAGCACAACGGCCCGGCTTCAGGCCGGCGGTGGCTCCCCCGCCCGCCGGCCCCCACCTTTTTTCGGGGGCATTTGCGCTCAGCCCCGTCGGTGGCTCCGCCAGCTCGGACCGGCAATCCGCCGGACCGCCGCCGGCCGCGTGTCCCCCTCGCCCGGCAACGCCGGAAAAACGCTCAGATGCAAAGCCTGTTCCTCAATCACCAGCGCCGATCCGGTGAAATCCACATCCTGAAGGCGCCAGTCCTCTCCCATGTCCACACCTGAAAACACTTCGCACCGACATTGTCCGACCCTTGTCAAGAGGTTGTCCGTCCCCTCCGGACCACCCATGTCTTTCGGGGGTACCCGCCCCGCCACCGCATCCATGGCATAACCGCCCAGCAGACGATCCCACACCTGTTGCAACGTCCCCGGACGGTCAAACACATCCATCCCCGCCAGCCGCTTTTCGATGTACACCACCACACCGACCGCATCCGCCTGCCACGCCACCGCTTCGCCCAGCGCGTCCAGCATCGGACGCATCGGCTCGACCGCATCGGCCATCGCCGCCGTCGCCGACTCCGCACACACCGCACGGAGCAGCTCGTCCACGTCTTCCCACACCTCACCCTGATCCGCCCGCGGCCGGCCACACGCCTGAAGGTGAACCTTCACCGCCCGACTCTGCCGGGCCCGCAGCCGGGCCGGCGAATACCCCCCGACCACAAAATCCGGCCGCTGGTATCGCCAGCGCCCCTGCTCCACACACGCCACCGGCAGCTCAGCCGCGCCGTGCGCCCGCAGCAACACGTCGCAGTTGACGATGCGGTTCTGCTTGGCACCCCGCAGCTCCTCGCCGTCCAGCAGCAGCACCGGCAGCGGCCCGCGGTTCTCGGCCCGCAGGATCTGCACCTGCCCGCCGTCGCTGACCTCCGTTACCCGCAGAAACCCCCGCTCCATCGCCCGGGCCGCCAGCACATAATCCACAGGCGGCGTAATCGGTTCGCTGCGATGCAACATCACGACCGTCAGATTCCGCCAGTGCTGCCGCTCGCCCGCCACCAGCGTGCCGGTCAGCGTCCCGAGCTTCGGCATCGCAAACCTCCTCTCGTTCCGCCGCGGCAACGCCAGAGCTGCGGGCCGCGACATACCGGCCAGGGGGCACGCGGCCGAACCGTTCGTGCCCCCCAGCCTGACCGCTCTCCAACCAGAGATTACGCGGCAGGGGTGTCAGAACAGGTCGATCCGAACAGATGTTGGGGGTGCGACATAGTGTGTCGGGCCACCAGATGTAGGGCCCGGAAGGACTTACGCAACCTCAAGGCACAACGTCTGGGGGCATTCCAAACTTCGCAATTTTCTGGAAAAACACCCCCAGATGGAGGTGGGGCATTTACCCCACCTGGCCCCCGCTCCCCCGCACGGCCGCATACAACGCCAGATGCGCCTCAATCAGACGATCCGCCGAAAACGCCCGCTCAACGCGCTCGCGTGCGGCCTGCCCGAGCCGCTGCGCCAGCCCCGCATTCGACAGCACGCCCTCGATTGCAGCCCGCAGCGCGTCGGGGTCGTCGGGCGGAACCAGCAGCCCGGTCTCGCCGTCCACGACCGCATCGACGCAGCCGGTCACCCGCGTCGCGACGACCGGCACGCCCAACGCCGCCGCTTCCAGTAGCACGTACGGCAAGCCCTCGCGACGCGTCGGCAGCGTCAGCAGGTCCATCGCGGCGTAGCAGCGTTCGATCTGATCGGTAAACGGCACGCGGCGGATGCGAGGATGTGTTGAAAGCGTTTGCAGCGTACGCGCATCAAGCTGCCCCCGATGCGGCTCCAGATCCCCCACCACCAGCAACCACACATCCGAAAACCGCTCCGCCAGCGCCGAAAACGCCGCCACCAGCGTGTGCACCCCC
>RFHO01000487.1 GCA_003696385.1 Planctomycetota bacterium
CCGCGATTGCGTGGGGAACAGCCGCATCTGGATCGACTCGGCCTGCGCCAGCTCACGCTGCGCCATCAGCCGTCCCTGGCGTTCGGCTTCCCGCAGCAGTTCGGAGTGTACGGTGGCGCGGACGATGTTCGTCACTCGTGCGATCAGCTCTTCGGGATGGACGGGCTTGTTCAGAAAGTCGGTGGCTCCCCGTCGCAGGGCAGCGAGCTTGGCCTGATAATCGACCGCTGCCGTGACCATGACCACCGGCACATGGGCCAGTTCGGGAGCCCGCCGCATCTGTTCGAGGAGGATCAGGCCGTTGCCACCGGGCATGAAGAGGTCCAGCAGGATCAGATCGGGTTTTTCCTGCTGGGCCAACCACAGTGCCATGTCGGTCCTGGGAGTCCCGATGACGCGTTCGAAGCCGCCGTCGGCCAGGAATTGCCGCAGAGCTTCGACGGTCAGTGGGTCATCGTCGATGATCATGATTTTGGCTTGCCGTGTGCGTTCGGCGAGCCGTTCAGCCAGATTGACACGGTCGCGGCCGGCAGCGGCGGGGACCGATTCGCCGAAGGCGGCCTCGATCTGCTGCAGGACCGCGTCGACCGGCGGGGATGGCCGGGGTGACACGCAAGCGGCGGGCGTCGACGGCGTGATCGCGTTTTCGGTAGTCACGGGTGGGCTCCGGTGTGCAAGGTTTGGTCGTGGTCGTTTCGGTGCTCGGTACTCGGAGTGGTGCGATCCGCGGACCGGCTGCGGAAGCACTCACATGTGCACCGCGGTTTCCGGTTCGGGGACGGGGATCCGTGTGGCAAGGGATTCGAGTCGGTCGATCAGTTCGAGAAGTTCGGCGGCCGATCCGTGGATGGCACGCGATTCCAGCTGTGAGGCCGGAGCGGTGAACTCATCGAAGCCCATGGTGCCTCCCGTGCCTTTCAGCCAATGGGCCAGTTCGCGGATGCGGTGCCGCTGTTGCCGTTCCAGCGCGGTCCGCATCGTCGCGATGCGGGTCAGGAGCTGCTCCCGGAACCGTTGCAGCAGGTGCGCCAGTTCCGGTCGTCCGGAGCGAGGGGAGCAATGCAGCGGTCGGTCATCGGTCAGCGGGACGGAGTCGCTCGCATCCGGACGTCCGTAGCGGGGACCGGTCTGCAGCGCTTTGGCGACGGCTGCCAGCAGTTTTTCGAAATCGATGGGTTTGGTGACGAAGTCGGTGCAGCCGGCCGTCAGACAGCGTTCGCGGTCCTCGCGGAGACTGTGTGCGGTGAGGGCAATGATCGGTCGGTCGAATCCGCGCTCGCGGAGTTGCCGTGTGGCGGCATAGCCATCCATCACGGGCATGCGAATGTCCATCAGCACCAGGTCGAACCGCCGCGTGCCTGCCAGTTCGACGCCGTCGCGGCCGTTCGCGGCGGTGACCACGTGCGCTCCGGCTTCCTGCAGGACGAGCTTGAGCAGATTGCGGTTTGCCTCGCCGTCTTCCACGATCAGTATGTGCGCCGGCGGGAGTTGGACGGGTTCGGTGTGTGCGGCGATCACCGGGACGTTCAGGGGCACCGGGCCCGCATTCTCCTGCGGGATTGAGTCCAGAGGGCCGGTTTCCAGGGTGATTCGGAAGGTCGTCCCGCGGCCGATTTCGCTCTCCACCCCGATGTCTCCGCCCAGGGCCCGCGCCAGGGCGCGGCTGATACACACGCCAAGACCGGTTCCCCCGACCCGCTGCACGGTGTCGTGATCGCCGCGCACGAACGGTTCGAACAGGGCCCGGCGCGTCTTTTCCGAGATGCCCGGTCCGGTGTCGCGGACGGCGATTTCCAACCGTGGCTCCTCGTCTCGGATGCGCAGCTCCAACCGCACGCTGCCGTGATCGGTGTACTTGATGGCGTTGCCGACGATGTTGGTGAGCAACTGGCGGACGCGAGTGGGGTCCGTCCGGATGAGTCGGGGCGCCGGGGTCAGCCAGCGGGCGGTCAGATCGATACCCTTTGCTTCGGCCTGCATGCGGAGCATCGCCAGAACGCCGGCGACCAGTTCCGTCGGGCAGCAGCGATCCAGACGCACTTCGATCCTTCCCGCTTCGATTTTCGACAAGTCGAGAATGTCATCGACCAGAGTCAGCAGATGGCCGCCCGCACTGCGGATCGTTTCCACGTACGATGACCGCTGAGCCGGTGTGCCCAGTCCGCGGGCCAGCACATCGGCGAAGCCGAGGATGGCGGTCAGCGGGGTACGGATCTCATGGCTCATCTGTGCCAGAAAGCTGCTTTTGGCTGTGCTGGCCTGTTCGGCCGCTTCCTTGGCGGCACGCAGTTCGGCTTCCCACTGCTTGCGCTCGCGGATGTCCTGGGCCACACCGAGATAGCCGGTCAGCGTCCCGTCGTCGGTGGTCACGGGGCTCACCGAAAGCAGCACGGGGATCGGTCGGCCATTTGCATCCAGGAACGTGCATTCCCGGGTGTCGACGTCGTGCTGGCGCAGTTTGGCGGTGAGGATGTCGAAACCGCCCCGGACCGGCTGTCCCAATTCGCGTTGCAGCTGCCGGCTCCATGCCTCCAGCGCCCGCGGGTCGATCAGTTCGTCCAGCTTCCGCCGTCCGCAGACCTGTGGAGCCGGGATGCCCAGCAGACATTCGGCGCCGCGGTTGAAGATGGTGATCGTTCCCTGCTGGTCCGTGGCGATGATGGCCTGGTGCGCACTGTCCAGGAGCGTGTGGAGGAACACGGATTTGCGCTGCAACCGCTGATTGACCATGTGCAGCGCCTGTTTGTGTTCGATGGTGTCGGTGATGTCGCGCGTGATGCCGGCGATGCGATGGACGCGTCCGGTGCCGTCGGTAACCGGGAAGGCGATGTTGCGGACCCAGCGGATCGTTCCGTCGGGGCGCAGAAGGCGAAACGTCTGGTCCAGCGGCGCGCTGGGGTGTCTCCCATAAAACTGCCTGCGCACGCGGGCGCGATCGTCGGGGTGAACGCCCACCGTCACGTCCTGCGGGCCGCGCATGAGGCTTTCGGACGATCGTCCCCAGATCTTCTCGTACGCCGGACTCATATACACGATCTCGCGTCCGTCGGCGCTGGTCAGCCAGAGGGCATCGTCGAGGTGCTCGGCGATCTGCCGGAAGCGAGCCAGACTCTCCTCCAGCCGTTGCTCCACCTCGCGCCGTGGGGTCAGATCGCGGAGTCGAACCAGCCAAAGCTCTTCGCCTGCGTCAGGAACGCGTGCCGCGGCCATTTCCACAGGAACCGGGCTGTCTGCGGAGGTGGTGAACTGCCATGTGAACGCGGCGGGCCCGTCATTGGCCGACTGCCGGAGGCGATCGAGCAGACCGGCGGAGGCGTCCGGACGGTGCTCATCCCCGGACTCCGGCCCGTTCGTGTCCGTGGCCGGCGGCTGTGGCGCGGAGATCTGCTGCGCGATGGCGTCGCGGGTTGTTCGCAACATCCGCACTGCAAGGTCGTTGCAGTCGATCAGCCCCTGCGGACCGATCAGCATCATGGCGTCCGGAGCGTAGCGCAACAGGCTACGCAGGTGTTCGACTGCGCAGGCATTGCGCTGGGAGCACAAACGGAAGGCGGCGGATGGAAAGTCGTGCATGGCAACCAAACGCCCTTCTGGCGAGCGACCCGGTATGCGCGGCAATGGTCGCGAGTCGCCTCCACCGATGACGCGCCGTGGTGAGGCATCGCGGGCTCCGCGCTCGCCGGTCGGTTTGTAACCCTTTTGCAAATCGCCCGTTGGTGAAACGTGTCCCGCCTCCTCTGCGATGCCTGCCGGCAGCGTTCCACACCATCACTGCGTTGCGCGCCAGCACCTGCGGGTATACGAAGCCCGAATCCTGCCAACCGGAGGGCGAGCCTTTGGCATCGATCAAACCTAGCTCGCGAAATGCTCGGAGCGGAAAAAAAAGGCGCCTCGGTTGGGTTTCTCGGCCCATCCTGTGAACGAACGTCTTCCTGAAGCGGATGGTGGCCCGAGCGGATGTCCCCGGCGGCTCGCGGGCACGGGCGACGTGGTGACGGCGGACCAGAGGGCGGACGGCGTCAGCGCACGGCTTCCCAGGGCTCGATGGGGCCCGGGACAACGCTCATCAGCGGGTGTGGAAGAGGCGTGCGAAGTGGCTGGAGTTCGCGATATCGCCCGGGGTCACGCACACGCAGCTTGGCGAGCAGGTGCTTCCATTCGTAGTCCAATTGCCCCGAGGTCACCGGAATCGCGGGAACGTCTCCGACGGCGGTGATCTTCCGCCGGTCGAAGTGGTAGCCGCGTGCATCGGCTTCGCGGAGCACGGCACCCAGATACGCTTCGATCGCTGCGACCGGATCGGGCTGACTTCGGAAACGCAGGAGCTGCGGATGCTTCCGATACCCTCTGGTCTGTTCCAGCAGAACGGCTCGGGCCAACAAGCCTTCCCGCCAGAGGGCCACGAGGCCTCGTGGATCCAGATACCGGGGATGCAGGGACCACAGTCGCATGCGGCTCTCCATCGGCGGGGTGGACGGCGGCGGGCGCAGCAGGGGCCGCTCCCGTGGCGCCGGGACGTGGCAGTCCGGTCATCGCACGAGGGAGTGAAGCGCAAAGAAGCCGACGATTCCCGGCCACAGGGCGTAGTAGCAGAACACCGGCAGCGTCTTGCGGATCACGGCGCCTTCGCGGCCGACCAATCCGGCGACGGCGGAGGCGGCCACCACGTTGTGAACGCAGATCGTGTTTCCGGCCGCGCCACCGACGGCCTGCAAGGCCACGATCCAGTCCGGACGGTAGCCCGTCTTCAGGCCGACACCGAACTGAAACAGCGAGAACATCATGTTACTGATCGTGTTGCTCCCGGCGACGAAGGCTCCGAAGCCGCCGATCGTCGGCGCGACCAGCGGCCACAGGCCGCCGACGGCCGCGGCCACGCCTTCGGCCAGCGCCAGCGGCATCTTCGGATAGCCGGCCATTCCCTCGGAGTTGATGAAGACCTGCACCATCGGCACCGTGAACACCAGCGCCACGGAGGCCCGGGCCAGCGTGTGCGTGGATTCGCCCGCGGCCTGCAGCCACCGCCGCCAGGACAGCCGGTGCCACGGGACGGTGGCCAGGGAAGCCAGGATGAAAATCGTCCCGGGCAGATACAACGGCTGCGCATCGGCGGAAATCCCGGTGCCGAAAATGCCGTCCCACCGCAGCGTCGCCGCGGGACTGCGGAGCAGCGTGACCAGCCCCAGTTCCGGCAGCCGGGTCGCCACCAGCAGCAACGCCACCAGCACGTACGGCGCCCAGGCCGACCACAGCGGCATTGGCGGGGGAGCGTCGTGGTCGTCTTCGATGTGCAACGTCCCGATCCACTCCAGCGGCCATTCGGACCGCGGCGGGAAGTCCCAGACGCCGTCGGCCGGCAGGAACCAGCCGCGTCGCGCGGCCGGAATCACCACCGCCAGGCCCAGCAATCCGCCCACCAGCGACGGAAACTCCGGGCCAAGCAGATGGGCGACCGCCAGATAGGGCAGCGTCATCGCCAGCGCGGCGAACAGGGCGAATCGCCACGTCCGCAGGCCGGCCTTCACACTCCGCGGGCGGCCGAAGAAGTACGTCATGCACGTGACCAGGATCAGCGGAATCAGGATCCCGGTCACCGTGTGCAGCGTCGCGACCTCGGCTCCGATCACATGCAGCAGTGCGGGCGCGTCGATCCGTCCGTCGCTCGTCACCGCA